>CAYWRB010000101.1:0-8309 GCA_964460025.1 uncultured Hungatella sp. | reverse complement strand
ATAAAGGAGGAGCAACATTATGCCAAAAGGAGGAACAAACACAGCGGCAGGCGGCAATGTCCAGGTACAGAGGCAGGCCGGACAGGCACAGCTGCATGTCAATCAGACTCTGGAGCAGAACCGGCAGAATTTGGATGAGGCGGAGCAGCTTCGCCGGGAGATGGAAGCCCAGCAGCGGGCCAGGCAGCACAGAGAGCTTCGGACACAGCAGATTATGGCCCAGAGCCAGATTATCATGCCCAGGAAGACCATTTTAAATAAAAACCTTCCCCAGGTATCCACAGAGATCAGAAGCGCTTCCAAACGGCGTACCCGCGCCAAAATGCCAGGGTCGGCTCTTCGCCGGAAAAGGCTGAACGCCGAACAGGTGGAAAATGCCGGCAGCCAGTGGGGAGAGGAATTAAAGAGGAGGAGACAGGAAGCGGGAGTGGATCTGGGGGACATGTCCTTTCTGGAGCAGAACGCCATCTGCCAGTTTCTGACAGAGGATAACGACCAGAACCGTTATATCCTTCACAACATAAACGGCGGCAGCCATTTTGAGGCACGGGTGGGGCAGGAGTGCTTCCGACAGTTTATGGCCTTGGACTTTAACCTGGATTTAAGCGATGACAAGGTTTTTGCCGTCCAAAGCCTGCGGATGGAGGAGATCGCCGGCAAGACGGACGCCATAAGGCTGCTTATGAATACACGGCCTGACTTTACGGCCAATCTTTCCGAAGAGGAACGAGAAGATTTGGATATCAAGCTGAGTATCGCAGGAAAGCTTAGAAATTATTACCAGATTCGGAAAACCATCATCACCAATCCTTATTACCGGACCCATTACCAGTCAGAGATTTCGGTCCGATACAGTGAGAATGATACTCCGGAGCAAAAAAATCTGACGATTCTTATGCAGCAGGCGGAGATCTGCCGTACCAGGAAAGAACTGACAGGCACAAGACAGTCGGAAAAGAATATGTTTGACTATGTGGAATCAAGGCGCCAGGGTGAGAACCCCAATGCGGACAGGCAGTTTTTCCAGCAGCATCCGTCCTTGGTAGAGTATGGAAAGAATGATGTAGAGATCGAGAACTCCGTACACGCCCAGTATTTCCGTCAGCATAACCAACCGGGAGATCCTGTTTATGACCGGCTGAGCCAGGGGCATTACCGGGTCAGCGGTATGGATGTGGAGATGACGGAATCTTTTGTCCGCCATTTGTCCAATCTTCCCCGGTGGAAGGCAGTGCAGAACACGCCGCTGCAGCAAATCGACGCCATGATTCAGAATTTAATCCGAAGGCCGGCAGAGGATGCGGATCCGGACCAGGTGGAGGCCTGCAAGCAGAGCAACCTGGAAGGCCTTAGGCAGTTTAAGACATTAATGTTCCGGCAGATGGGATATTTAAAGAGAAAGTACGGCGGCGGTTTTCTTCTTATGAGCCCACAGGAGATTGCACGGCATTCGGCAGAATTTGAGAATGACTTCACCAACATGCAGGGGCTTTCCGAGCTGGTTTCCTATATGAAGAAGCTTCCGGGAATGTTTCAGGAGGATAATCCCTTCGACCAGGAGCTGGAGCGCCTGGTGTCCTTCTATCAGACAGGATGCATAGCGGAGGGTATGGCCAGGAATATGTTTGCCGGAGATCCGAAAAATATGCCTACCTATGCGGATTATAAGTACCGTGCCGCATATATGTCCGTCACCAGCGAGAAGACCGCACAGTATGAGATTGATATGAGTGACAGCATGCACTTACATATCCGCTGGAATGCGGATTTTGAGCTTTCTTTTGAGGAGATACGGGAACATTTGACGACGCTCAACTTAACCCAGATGAGAAAGGAACTGAAACGGCTGTACAGTCCTGAGGAGACCAGCCGTCTTACCTGGAATATGCTGTTTATTGAAGGCAGGGGCCAGACCAGAGATCAGCTTGCCAGGAACATGGTGGAGAAAGGTATGGAGGAGGAAATCCGGCAGAACCGGCAGCAGTGGAGAGAAGGAGGCTTCTCCTTTGGAGGAATTACCTATCCCGGTCTGGGAACCGATGATTTTGCCATCCTCAATGATATTTACCGCAACATCGCGGCAGATGAGAGCATCCAGGCTGGTTATGGCATCACCACGCCGGAGATTCGGGCGGAGTTCATGGAGTTTTTGAGACAGAGCGAGGATGCCGGAGAGACCATGCGAACCAACGACGCCTATGCCAACAAGGCATTGGAGATGAGAGACAATATTCGCGCGGACGGCAGAGGACTGGATCAGGTGCCGTCGGCTCTATGCAGGCAGCTGGCTACGGATCTGGACAATGCGGCTAATTTCTATATCGAACGGGGCCGGCAGTACCGGTCAGGAGAGGGCAGCGATATTTTCACACGTTTTGTTCACTTCAGGGAGAGGATCGGCATGTGGACCTACCCGGAGCATAAGGAGGTTATGGAACAGACGGTGGAGCCGGAGATTGCAAGGCAGGTGCCGGAGGCATCTGTCACCATATCAGGCATAGAGGCCAGAACCTTTGACGGGCCGGCCGCCGAAGCGCTTCAGGGCCGGAAATTGAAGGACGGCGTGGATCCGGATGCCTTCCGCCAGGCGCTTTCCGAATACAATCAGGAATATGCCAGATTTAAGGTGCTGAAACGGATCGTTGACGCCGGAGAGACAGACAGCAAGCAGGAAGAAGAGCCTTTGTGGCACGCCGTGGCTCACAAACGAGGATTCTTCCAGTTTGACTGCTACAACCGGCTCAGTTCCTGTTACGAACGTTGGAACGGCCATTTGGAACGCATCAAAGGCATGACAGAGTAAAGGGCAGGAGGAGAAAAAGATGGAGATTACCATAGTAAGACAAGAGAACAGATCATTTTTTGAGCCTCTCATGCCTGCGGAGCAGTGGCAGTTTGCAGACCTGGTTCTGGGAGCCATCGAAGAGGGGACGGCCTGCGGCGTGTTGGCGGCGCAGGAGGCAGAAACGATTTTGGAGATCCATTACCTGTATGTGGCGGAGGAGTACCGCAGGAAAGGAATCGCCACCAGGCTCCTTGGAGAACTCCACCGCATAGGGCGCGCATCCCGGATGGACGGGGAACTGTGCCAGTATGTGGATAATGAAGCCATGGAAGCACTGGATGCATGCTTTGCCGTCAACCGGTACGACAGGGATGAGGAGGAAAGTACGGTTTACGTGACTGAGTTTAAAGACTTGTCCGAAAAGTTTTTCGGCCGGCCTGAGTCAGATACGGTGGCAGCGGGCCCGGAAAACCATGGGGCAGGAGCGGCTCTGGGAGCCGGAGTAAAAGCAGTTCCCCTGTCCGCGGTGACCGCCAGGACATGGAATCAGTTTCTGGAGAAACTGGAGAGCCTGCCCAATGAAGACGGAATCGTGCCCGACCTGGACGTCAAGTATTTATATGACCAGGAGACCAGTTTCCTGTTGGTGAAAAGAAGAGAGCCGGAGGGCTGCATCTTGTTGGAGAAGCAGGAGGAGGATTATATCCTTTCCTATTTCTGTATTCTGGGAAAGGCGGTTCCGGCGGAGATGATGGGGCTGTTCCGGGTCAGCTACCAGGCGCTGAGGCAGCACTGCTGTCCGGAGGCTAAGATCTACATCAACGCTTTGACGGAGACTACCCGGAAGATGGTTCTTCAGATGACAGACCAGAAGGCAACGGCAGTGGGGCAGGCTGTCTGCAGATACTATACGTATTAAAGTGGCCGGATGGCGCTCCGGAAACTCAGAAAGGAAATCATATGCAGGAGGCTATTTATCTGCGCCCCAAAAAGGCGGCGAAGAAACTGAAAGCAGCCCAGGGCGCCAATCAGACGGTTTACATCTATGGCGTTACGGGAACAGGCAAGACTTCTCTGGTGAAAGATTATCTGGGCCGCAGGGCCTATGAATACTACAGCGCTGTGTCCTTCTGTGAAGAACAGCCAGTATATAAGGAGGATGAAAACCAGCATACGGTTGTGATTGATGACCTCCACAGGCTGGATCATCCCGAGCTTCAGAAAAAGCTGTATTCTGTATTTGACCGCCTGATGGAACAGAAGAACGTATGGCTGATTCTCATTGCCAGATGCCAGATACCCCGGTGGCTGATGCCGCTGTATATCCGCCATGTATTCTGTGTGATTGAAGAGAAAGAACTGTATTTTAATATAGAGGAGCAGGGACTGTATTTCGAGGCGTGGGATGTGCATATGACAGAGGCCACCACAGAGCTGGTATGGAGCATGGGGGAGGGACTTCCTCTGTTTGTAAGGATGGTGGCCATGGAAATGTCCCGGGCCAGCTATGGGCAGAACGGAACCGTGGATTCGGACCAGAAAAGATTGGAGAGCAGATGCCTGGAGCAAGTGGCACGGGATGCATGGGATTATCTGGAAACCTATGTCTGCGATCAATGGGATGAACAGCTGCAGGAATTTTTGGCAGAGCTGTCCGTGGTAGATGTATTTGATGTTCAGATGGCCAGGATGATTACCGGAAGAAAGGATGTGGAGCAGCTCATCATAAGAGCAGTGGAGGCCGGAAATTTTCTATTGGAAGATAAAGAAGGCTATTCCTTCCGTGCACCTTTGCAAAAGACGCTTCTCAGACGGCTGAGACGTACGAAGGATCAGGAAACCGTCAATGGGCTGTATTATAACGCCGGACATTGTTATGAGCAGAGGGGACAGATTCTGAAAGCACTGGAAATATACAAAGCTTGTGACGATAAGGAATCTATCTCCCGCCTTCTCATTGAAAACGCAAAGAAAAATCCTTCCGCGGGGCATTATTTTGAGCTTCGCACATATTATCTTGAATTAAGCGAGGAAGAGATAAAACGGAGCGCCGTACTGATTGCAGGAATGAGTATGCTGCAATCGATTCTGATGAATAAGGAAGAAAGCGAGCGGTGGTATCATGTTCTGAAGGAGTATGAGTCCAGGCAGACAGGAAGTGCCAGGAAGGAAGCCAGAAGCATGCTTTTTTATCTGGATATCGCTCTCCCTCACAGAGGAATTGTACAGCTGACCGATATCATGAAATACGCAGGGAGCCTTATAAAGGAAAGAAAAATTGTTCTTCCGGAGTTCTCGGTTACCAGCAACCTTCCGTCTCAGATGAACGGGGGGAAAGATTTCTGTCAATGGAGCAAGCATGATAAAGAACTGGCGGCCAGTATGGGCAGGATTGTGGAACTGGTTCTTGGAAAATACGGGAAGGCTGTGGTGAACCTGGGACTGGCGGAAAGCTTCTTTGAGAAGGGAAGAGATAACTATGAGGTTATCTCCCTGACAGAGAGGGGAAGAATCCAGGCAGAGGCGGCAGGAAGGCCGGAGCAAAGCTTTGTGGCGGTAAATATCCTGGCCCAGCTGTCTCTTTTAGCCGGACATGCGGAAGATGCCATGGAGATGTTGGAAAGCTTTGAGAGTAAAGCAAAAGAGACGGCGCCCCACCTGCTTCCCAACATCCGGGCATTACGGTGCCGCTTTTCCCTGTACAGAGGAAGAACCAAGGAAATCCAGGATTGGCAGAAGGGGGCTCCGGACGAATATAAAGAATTTTGTATCATGGAACGCTTTCAGTATTTGACAAAGGTGCGTGTGTACATATATACTGGAAGATATAACCGGGCCATGGGTCTGCTTCACCGTTTGATCTATTATGCACAGAGCATGCACAGAACCTATGTGGAGATGGAGTCCCACATGCTTCTTGCCATAGCCCTTGAGCGGGATGGGAACATAGCCTGGCAGGAAGAGCTGCAGCAGTGTATCACCATGGCGGAAGAATTTCATTTTGTGCGTCTGCTTTCCAGAGAAGGAACCGGAATATTGAAGCTTTTGAAGTCGGGGAATTTCAAGTGGGAGGACAAAGCTTATAAAAGACGGGTCATGGAGGAGTGCGAAAAGGTGGCAGCCTTTTATCCTTCCTACCTGAAGGAACAGACGGGACAGAAAATCACATTGTCCCCCAATGCCCTAAAGGTCCTGCGTCTTCAGGCGGAAGGGTACTCTACGGAAAAGATTGCGGAAATTCTGGGAATCACGGTCAGCACGGTAAAATACCATAGTCATGAGACCTATAAGAAGCTGGGGGTTACCAGCAAGGCAGCCGCAGTCAATGAGGCAAGAAACTGGAAGCTTTTGTGAAAGGGAGAAGACAATAATGAATATTGTAAAGACAAGGGATAAGGATAAACTGACGTTTTTACTGGAAGGAAGGCTGGATACCATGACTGCGCCGCAGTTGGAGGCGGAGGTAAAGAGCAGTCTGGAGGGGGTCAAAGATCTGGAGTTTGATTTTGAGAAGCTGGAGTATGTGTCCTCGGCAGGACTCAGGGTGCTTCTTGTTTCACAGAAGATCATGAACAAACAGGGAACCATGTGCATCCGCCATGTCAATGAGGTGATTATGGAAGTCCTTGAAATGACAGGCTTCAGCAGCATACTGACCATTGAGTAGAAAGGCAGGTTTAAAAAGGTGAAAGATCGTTTTACCGGGCCCATGTATTATAAGCTTTGGTGGCCTGCCATGCTGTCCTCCGCAGGCTGGGCCTTAAGCGATATGGCGGACGCAGTGGTGGTAGGCCAGAGAATGGGGGCTACGGGCCTTGCGGCCATCAGTCTGATTCTTCCTGTGTATATGATCAACTGCATGGTGGCCCACGGATTAGGCTTGGGAGGTTCCATTCAGTTTTCCACCCTCCTTAGCAATGGGCAGGAGGCAAAGGCGAAGAAGGTTTTCAGTGCCATTCTGCTGGGGGCCGCGGTGTGCAGCCTGTCAACGGCAGTTTTCGGCAATCTGTTTATAACACAGCTTCTTGCGCTTTTGGGAACGGTTATGGAGGACGGGGACCTGTTTTATTCAACCAGGGATTATCTGCAGATACTGCTGATGGCCGCGCCTCTGTTTTATCTGTCCAATATTCTCAACTATTTTCTGCGCAATGACAGCTGCCAAAAGGTTGCCAGCGTCGGATCCGTCACAGGCAATATCTGTGATATTGCACTGAACATTTTTTTTGTGCTGGGAATGAATATGGGAACAAGGGGAGCCGCTCTTTCTACGGCCGTAGGCCAGGTGATAACCATATCCATTTATCTGGGAGGCCTGTGGAAGAGAGAGCACCATTTACATATGGAACTGCCTGGAAAGGAAGCCATGGGTGTCATACTGTCCTGTATGCGTGACGGTATGGCAACCTCGGTTCAGTATTTGTACCAGATGATATTTTTCCTGATCTGCAACAATATCTTGATACGAATGAGCGGCGAAAGCGGTGTGGCGGTGTTTGACCTGGTTCAGAATACGTCCTACCTGATTCTGTATCTTTATGAGGGCACGGCCAGAGCCATGCAGCCCATACTGTCCACCTACCATGGAGAACACAATTACCAGGGGAGAAGGTATGCCTCGGTTTTGGGCTTTTTGTCAGGTATCCTGGCAGGGAGCCTGATGATTGGCCTTGTGGTCCTGTTTCCCAGGTACTTCTGCCTGCTGTTTGGAATCAGAGACGGGATTCTTCAGGCGGCGGCCATAAGAGCCCTTAGAATTTACGGCTTGGGGGCATTCTTTGCCGGTATCAGCATTCTCACCTGCAATTATTACCAGTCCTGCGAAAAGTTTCTGGCGCCGTTTTTGATCGAAACCATGAGGGGAATTGCCGTACTGCTGCCCTGTACCATCCTGTTTTCCAACTTCGGAATTGATAATTTCTGGTGGCTGTTTCCCATCACCGAGATAAGTACCTGCGCCATATTCCTGATCTGGAAAAAGCTTGCCCATTACGCCGTGGAGGAGGAGGATTCTAAGCGGGTATTCCAGTATACCATAGAAGGAAACGCAACGGATCTGGTGGAAGTATGCCAGGGGCTGGAAGGCTTCTGCGAACAGTGGGGAGCAGACATGAAGCAGCAGTATTTTGTGGTTATGGCTTTGGAGGAACTGGGGATGGCTATCCTGACCCACGGCATCCAGGAGAATGCCAAGGGATATATTCAGATCACCGTCATCGCAGGCCAGGATGGAAAATTTAAATTTCATTTAAGGGATAATGCCGTGAAATTCAATCCGTTTTCCCTGGAGACCGAGAAGGTTGGAGCTTTAGAGGGAGTCAACATGGATGCCATGGGGATTCTGGTGTTGAAGGAAAAGGCAGAAGATTTTTATTATCAGCGCTACCAGGGATTTAATTCGCTGGTTCTTACTATTTGATGGAAGAGGCAGATTTTATGAAGATCGTTTACTTTGGAACAGATGTATTTTTGTCATGCTTTCGCTATTTTGCAGAATGCCATGAGATACTGGCTCTGTATACCT
>CAYWRB010000100.1:0-8336 GCA_964460025.1 uncultured Hungatella sp. | reverse complement strand
AGGGTGCGGATAGCGAGTGCTATTTACTCGAGAATTAATGCAAGGCAGTACTAGTTGCACCATACAAAACCGCGGTTTCTCAACCGTTGCCAGCGGACATGCCCTCCCTCCTGATTACGCAGAGATAAAGGATTGCCACCATGGCCGTAGAGATAAGGTCCGCTGCGGGCTGAGCCCAGGCCAGCCCGCTGACTCCCATAATCCGGTTTAAGAGAAACAATGCCGGAATATAGATAATTCCCTGACGGCTTAAATTGATAATCAGCGCTTCTCTGGCAGCTCCCACGGCCTGAAGCGCATTGCAGAGCACGTAAAACACGCCGAAGAGAAAGCTTGTGGAAAGCAGGATGCGGGCAAATTCCAGAGCATACTCAAAGGCTGCCTGGTCCGTCAGGAAAACTCCCACAATCTGCGGCGCAAACAGGTAGCATATCCCGGTCAGGACGGTTCCCATGGCGAAAGCGCTTACCAGAGAAAACTTCATTATTTTTTTGAACCTTAACCACAGTCCGGCGCCTGCACAGTATCCCAAAAGAGGCTGAACACCCTGGCCGAAACCGATGCACACCATGCCGGTCATCATGGTAATCTTCATGGCCACGCCGATGCCTGCCAGAGCCATATCCCCGTAACCTGCCATAAAGCTGTTTACAACAATCTGAGAAACACTCATCATCAAAGAGCCCAGGGAAGCAGGAATACCGATGGCCAGCACGCCGGAACATATGCCCTCCTTGACGGCAAAGTCCCTCGGATGGATGCTGAGGGCGGAGCCTCCCCTTAAAAAATACAGGATATAATAGCCTGCGCCTGCCACATTTCCGATGACCGTGGCCACGGCGGCTCCCGTAATGTTCCACCCCAGCCCCAGAATCATAACCGGATCCAGAACCACGTTTAAAAGATTCCCCAGCAGCTGTCCCATCATGGCCCGGCCCGGCTGTCCCTCCGCCCGGATGATGTTGGAATAGCAGTTGGCAATTAGCACGAAAGGCCCTCCGCAGCTTACAAGGGTCAGATAAGTTTTGGCCGGTTCCCACACATCCGGGCTGGCCCCGATCCAGCTGAGGATTCGGTCCATAAACAGGAGAAAAAATGCCGATAAAGCTGTCCCTGCAGCCACGCAGCCCCACATGCAGAACGAGCATACCTTTTTTGCATATTCCCTTTTTCCCTCCCCCATGGCCCGGGAGATCACTGATGTTCCTCCCAGGCCGAACACAGAGCCTGCCGCCATAAAAATCAGGAATACCGGCGTAGCCAGGGAAACTGCCGCCACCTGCAGGGCATCGTGGGTTTGACCGATGAAAAATGTGTCCGCCAGATTATAAATCAGCACCATCAGCATAGCCGCCATGGCAGGCAGCACGTTTTTTAATACGGCGTAATGGACCGGGGCATTGTGAAAGACCTCCATTGATTTCTTGTTTTCCATGTTAATTTCCTCCTTAATTGTTAGCATCATATTAATAGCTTGCTATTGATTTGTTGAAAAAGTAAGAATCCTGTATGTTCAGGATTCTTATACCGGTACTGCCCTATCCGAAGGAGTCGCGGACTTTCTTCAGCAGCGCAAAGAAGATGTCCTTTTCGGTTTCCGTCAGGCCGGAAAGCAGCTGTTCCTCCGCATGAAGCCGGTGGGAATCAGACGCCCGGACACGTTCCAGCCCGGCCTTAGTAAGACGGACTATCTTTACCCTCCGGTCCTTAAGATTCCCGAAGGATTCCACCAGGCCTTTCCGTTCCAGCCGGGAAACAATGCCTGCCGCCGTGGACTGAGCCACATGAAGCTTTTTCTCCAGATCCTTTAAGGACATTTCATATCCCTCCACGCATGCCAACTCCACAAGGGCCCCCATCTGGGTTAGCGTCAGATCCTGAGAGCGCAAGGCATTGTTGGCATTCTTCTCCAACTCATCGTTAATCTGCTTTATCAGAGCGCCGCATCGTTTCGTTTCGTCCATGATTCTCCCTCCTTTCTGTGAATAATAATAGCACGCTATTATTTATTTGTCAAGACTTTCCGTGGCGCTTCGGAAGGCAGCCTTTACAGTTCCGTATAGGATTTTACACTTTCTTCAAGGTCCGTAAGAATACATAAATACAGCCATGCTGCCGGGATTCTCTATAGCCCGAAGCATGGCTGTCCGTCTATTCACGATTTTTCATTTTTAGCATAAGCGCTGCCCCCTCAGCCTTATTTCTCATGCTCAGCCAGCTGGTTTCCGAAGGACATCTTCGCGTCGGAATGGAACACCTTCTGCATATACTCGCTGAAACAGGCTCCATAGTAAATATCCGGATATTCTGGCTTGCTGCGGGCCGTCAATATGAGATCCCGTGCCGTCTCCCGATCCCCCACGATCATCTTGCGTATTGCCACGTACTGTTCCCATATAGGATCATACATTTCTCCCAGCCGTTTCTGAAAGGACGCCAGTTTTTCCTCTGAAAAATCGTTTTCCGCAAATGCTTCCTCCGCCACATCCGCACAGAATTTTCCGCCGAACATAGCCGGGGATATGCCATAATAGTAGCATGGATCAGGGGCAGAGGCCGCATCTCCGATTACCATAACGCCCGCCCCATAGTTTTTTTCAATTTTTCTGCTGCACGGAAGCCTCCATCCCTTCATGCCATCTACGCAGTATGCGTCCTTTAAAAACATCTGGCCTGGCTTGGAATGCTCTTTCCAATAATTAAAATATTCGTCCAGAGCCATCCCATGTCCTCGAAGCAATCCCTCGGAAACACAGCATCCCACTGACGCCTTGGTTCCGCTTTCATCTATGGAAGTTACCCATATGGGTTGAAAGAAATGTTCATCTACAAGAGCCTGGTCAACCACCGGCATCCAATCCGGATCATAGATCCAACAGCTGGTTCCCGGTTTCAGGCCCTTTACGTTCTCCCAGTACCCCCGGATTGCAAACATGTAAGGCCCGGGATCATTGTTAAAAATGCCCAGCTGTCTGGCAAGAACAGAATGGCTTCCATTGGCGATGACCGTAAGGTCTGCCTCAATGTTCATATCCTGATTATTGTAAATGCCCTTTATTCCTTTTACCTGGCCCTTTTTTATAATCAATTCTGTAGCGTCAAACCCTTCCAGCCAGTCAGCGCCCTCTCTCAATGCGGCTCTCCGGATAATATCATCGCCAATCCGTCTGGGAATACACCACTCACCGCTTTCTGCTTTATATTCTACTTCCTCTTCCCCTGGACCGAATTGGCGGATGTATTGCACATTGACCTCAACGTTCTGCTCCATCTCTTCATAGATCCCCATCTCCTTAAAAATAGGGTAGAGGGAGGACTGGTAAGCATCCCCGCACACTTTTTCCCGGGGGAAGGTTTCTTTATCCACCAGTAAAACATCCAGACCTTTCTTCGCCAGATAATATGCTGCCGCAGATCCTCCCGGACCCGCTCCGACTACAACAACCTGTCTTTTCATTAAATATTACCTCCCTTCACTACCATCGTGATTACATCTCCTTTGGGACAGAGTTTCTGACACATGCCGCAGGCAATGCATTTTTCCGTATCCACTGCTTCATAGCCGCACTGCAGGCATCCCAGAACCTCCTGATGCAGCTGTTCCTTTGTCAGCACGCCTTCCACCTCCTGGAAATTGTTGATTCGTTCTTCTGCCCTCTGCATCGGAATCTCTGGGCGCACGTTTTTCCTCCTGTTATATGGGAAGATTTTCTCCATCACCGGCGCCAGGGTCAGACTGTGCTGCTGCATATCATGTTTGATTTCACGTCCCCGAAGGGCAGCGTCAATTTTAATGGCGGCTTCACGCCCGTTTGCCATAGCATCTACGACGGAGCACTTTCCTCCGGCAATGTCACCGGCAAAGAACACATCCTCTTTATCCTGATACCCGGCCCACATGCTGTCAGCTTCCTGGCCTATGGCCACAACGACCCAATCGGCCTTTAATTCCATGGTGTGGTCGGAATTTACGGAAAACCGAATCTTTCCGTTTTCCTCCCTGTGAAAATCCGTTACCTCCGCAAATTTGACGCCTGACAAAGCCGGATATAGATTCGTCAGGTATTCAACCGGGCTGTATCCTTCAATAAATACTACGCCCTCTTCCTCTGCTTCCTTCTTTTCCCATGGATGGGCTGCCAGTTCATCTCCGGATTCCAGGGATACCACGGTAACCTTTGACGCTCCTTCGCGGACAGCCGTACGGGCTGCATCAACCGCAACGCTTCCGCCGCCGATAATAACTGCTTCTCCGCCTTTATAATGAAATACCTGTCCGAGATGCCTTTCAATCTCCATTCCGTGATTTATGTACCGCATATACGTCATAGCAGTCATCACTCCTGCCAGGCGCCAGCCAGGCAGCTGCAGTTCCCTGGGATTTGGTGTACCTGCTGCCACAAGAACAATATCATATTCATTCCGCAGATTCTCCATGGCATATTTGCTGACAGGGGAATTCAGCCGGATATCCAGTCCTGCTTTCTCAAGCCGTTCAATGTCACGGCGGATCAGCTCCCTGCGGATGCGGAATTGGGGGATTCCCTGCCTTAACATGCCTCCTGCTTCAGAACTGCTTTCAAAGATGGTCACTTCGTATCCCATACCGGCCAGATAATGTCCGGCTGTTAATCCTGCAGGGCCTGCGCCGATGACGGCAATCTTTTCATCATAAACCTGCTTATATTTCCGTGTTTCTATGTCCTGCGTCACAGAAAGGTATTTTTTGATCCCGCGGATTTTCATGGGATTGTCAACTAAGATTCCCCGTTTGCAGGCCGTCTCACAGGGATGGTGGCAAACGCTTCCGCATACGGACGGCAGGGGATTCTTGTCCCAGATCAGTTTAAATGCCTCTTCATACATTTCTTCCCGTGCCAGACCGATATACCCCTGCGGCGACAGATGCAGAGGACACGCCGTGGTACAGGAGCATTCGGTTGCTACTTCCTCCACACGCTGCGGAGACAGCCCCGGCTTCTCTGTACAGACCGGACATGAATGACAAATAATTCTCTGATTTTCCTTGATTGCATCAACCGGGCAGGCTTCGCGGCAGGTTCCGCAATTGATGCACTTTGCCGGATTGATATGCGCCGTGACTTCGCTTAACGGAGCGACCCTTTCTTTTACGGGGCTTTTCTTCGTATTCTGCCTCCGATCCGGACAGGCTTTTTCAGCCCTTTCGTACGCGGCATGTTCGGGCTCTTTCACCTCGATGTTAAGACCACCTGCTGACATAAACATTCCTCCTTTTTTAGGTAATGGCACGCGCCCCTTCGGGGCACCTGCCAGGTCGTCGGAACACAAGCGTTCCTCCTCGTGAATTTTAACAATGCTGTACAAATAAATCGATTTTATTTTATCATTTTGCACAAATTCATTACAACTGACAATCGAATGGAAACGTGCGAAAAAATAGGACAAAAGAGCCCATATGTACTAAACTAAGTACATACAGGCTCTTATATAACCGCGTGCTTAAATATGTAACAGTCATCAATATAGATAGTGATCCCTTATTTCCTCCAATGATTTTGTCATCATCAGGGAAAGATCATGGGCTATTTCCCCTACCGGGGTTTTCATTCCTCCCTCTATCCAGGATATGATGACGGCAGCTGTTCCGGCATTGCAATAGCAGAGACAGGTTCGAAAATCCACTTTCTCTTTGCTGTTCATGTTGGGAGACGCATACTCTACAACATGTTCCTTATCTAATCCGATGTCATATGCCTCTCTCAGACACTTTCCCAGAAGCATTCCCCGATCAATGCGGAATATGGCATCATAGAAGGATTTATATTTCTGGATATAAAGAAAAAACGATTTTGTAGACACATCATCTTCCCGAATCGTAAAATAGGGCAGACAGTATTTCAGGTAATGCTGAAGAACAATCCAGCTGACTACTTCTTCTTTACTTCCAAAATGGTAGTAGAAGGAATTCCGGCTGATTGGTGTTGCCTCGCAAATCGCATTTATCGAGATTTTTCTATACGGCTTTTCTTCCAGCAATTTCATAAAAGTGCCGGCTATTTTCTCCTGAGTCGTCCCCATAGACAGCTTCTCCCTCTACAATATTCTCTCTCAGAAACCATTTCCCTAACAGTGTCCTCTCAACAGCAATAGTATAATGGATATCAGATTGCCCGTCAATGTAAAAAACGACTTGACCATCCGCCCTCGTTTAATATTTCTACAAGGCATTGCTAACTGCGCTATTACTTAAATTATAGGAATGAAAAAAGACGGTCAGGACATAATCAGGATATAGCTATGAATATAGAAGAGCGAATTTAGCAGAAAGGCGGTTCACAATATGAAAAAGAAAACAGCGGCAATTACAGCCGCATCCGCAGTACTTGCAGGAGCCGGCACGGCAGCTTTCCTGGCCAAGCAGGCCGGTGAAAAGAAAAAAGAGGCAAAGAAAAAGCAGGCCGTTCCCGCTTTTTACAGGAATACGGAACTGGGCGCCCATAAGAAAAACAGCAAAGGAATCTACTATACCAGCGGAAATTATGAGGCCTTTGCAAGGCCGGAGAAACCGAAAGGCGTTGACGAAAAAAACGCCTATATTGTCGGCAGCGGCCTGGCCGCTCTGGCTGCCGCATGTTTCCTGGTGCGGGACGGCCAGATGCCCGGATCTCATATTCACATTCTGGAGGCACTGGATATCGCCGGCGGAGCCTGTGACGGCATTTTCGACTCCAGCCGGGGCTATATTATGAGGGGCGGACGGGAAATGGAGGATCATTTCGAATGTCTGTGGGATCTGTTTCGAAGCATCCCGTCCCTGGAAAAGCCGGGGGCTTCCGTTCTGGACGAATTCTACTGGCTTAACAAGCATGATCCCAACTTCTCCCTCTGCCGGGCCACCGTCAACCGGGGCAAAGATGCTCACACCGACGGCAGGTTCAACCTCAGCCGGAAAGGCTGCATGGAGATTGTCAAGCTTTTCATGACTCCTGACGAAGCTCTGTATGATAAAACCATTGAAGATGTCTTTGACAACGAAGTATTTGATTCCACCTTCTGGATGTATTGGAGAACCATGTTTGCCTTTGAAAACTGGCACAGCGCCCTGGAAATGAAGCTTTATTTCCAGAGGTTCATCCATCATATTGCAGGACTGCCGGATTTCAGCGCCTTAAAATTTACCCGGTATAACCAGTATGAATCTCTGATTCTCCCCATGCAGAAATACCTGGAAAAGGCAGGGGTCAACTTCCGGTTCAACACGGAAGTAACCAATGTGGTGTTTGAATTCGAAAAGGGAAAGAAAACCGCCGTTTCCATCCAGTGTAAGATGGACGGCATAGAAACAAGAATTCCTCTGACAGAAAAGGATCTGGTATTCGTCACAAACGGAAGCTGTACGGAAGGAACCATCTACGGCGATCAGAACCATGCCCCTGACGGAAACGCCCGGATACGCACCAGCGGCTGCTGGAGTCTTTGGAAAAATATTGCCAGGCAGGACCCGTCTTTTGGCCGACCGGAGAAGTTCTGTTCGGATGTATCCAGGACGAACTGGGAGTCCGCCACTATCACCACCCTTGACGACAGGATCCTCCCCTACATTACCAATATCTGCCAGAGAGATCCCAGAAGTGGAAAAGTAGTCACCGGCGGTATTGTCAGCTGCGTGGATTCCAAATGGCTGTTAAGCTGGACCATCAACCGTCAGGGACAGTTTAAAGAGCAGGATCCGGAAAAGGTCTGCATCTGGGTATACGGACTGTTTACGGATGTCCCAGGCAATTTCATCAAAAAGCCTATGAAAGAATGTACGGGTAAGGAGATTACAGAGGAGTGGCTGTACCATATAGGCGTTCCCACAGATATGATTCCTGACTTGGCGCAAAACAGCGCTGTCTGCGTTCCCACGATGATGCCCTATATTACCGCATTTTTCATGCCAAGGACAAAAGGCGACCGCCCGGATGTCATTCCTGACGGCTGCGTAAACTTTGCCTTTCTGGGACAGTTTGCCGAAACTCCCAGAGATACGGTGTTTACCACGGAATATTCCGTGCGGACAGCAATGGAAGCTGTCTACGGGCTGCTGGGAGTAGACAGAGGCGTGCCTGAGGTCTGGGGCAGCGTTTATGATATCCGTGTCCTCCTGGACAGCTCCGTAAAGCTGATGGACGGAAAATCTCCCCTGGATATTCCGCTTCCCGGCCCTCCAGGCATTCTGAAAAAAGTCCTGGTAAAGACCATTGGGGGAACCGTTGTTGAAAAGGTTTTAAAGGATTATCATGTACTGTGATGACATCTGTATCAGGAGCAGGTCTGGCTTTACAGATATGCTCCTGACCCAGATATCCGAT
>CAYWRB010000099.1:0-8468 GCA_964460025.1 uncultured Hungatella sp. | reverse complement strand
CCGGCCTTCCCTGGATCTCGTGAAGGTAATGAATCGCTCTGTTTTTCTCCGGCTGAAGATTGCTGCTGATCACCCACTGTACCAGAGCCTCCGCCGTCTCTCCAATCTCATAGTAGACAAGTCCAAGAAGGTTTCTCGCCTCTATGTGGTATTTATTAAAATGAATACTTTTCTTCAGACAATCTACCGCCCCGCTTAGATCGCGGATGTTGGCCTTCTCCAGGCCAACATTATAAAAACTGTTGGAAATCAGACGGCATTGTTTTGCGTAATCCATACTCTACTCTTTTCTTTCTTTAATAAGCTCCATCATAATATCCGTCATGTCTGTCAAATCACTTTTTACAATAGCGTCCTCCGCCTCTTCAATCTCCAGGCTGGGTTTAAAACGCTTTAACTCTTCCTCAAAATCAATCATTGAAATCCTCCTCAGACCCAAATATTCCTGACAAATTCCGCCGTATCCTTCTATTACGCCAAACTGCTTCCGCCATTTTCAAGAAGTCCCTTCACTTCCCCAACCAGATACAAAGACCCTGCACAGAATGCCAGATGGTCTTCTCTGGTTCCCAGAAAATACGCCCATGCCTGTCCCACTGTGGGAAACACTTTGACAGGACAGCTTATGACCTGTTTAAATTCCTTTTCCAGCTCCCCAGACTCTGCGCTGCGCCTGGTATCCATATGGGCAATGGTCACCTGGGAAATGTCAAGGCCACGGCATAATTTTTCAATCATCTGATGATGATCCTTATCTGACACTGCCCCGAACATGATGGACACCGGCTTTCCCGTCTCTTTCTGCATCCTTCGGATCGTACGGTTCAGCGCTTCCACTCCGCCTGCATTGTGGGCTCCGTCCAGATACACGCCTTTTAGCACCTGTTCCATCCTCCCCGGCCAGTAGCTGCCGCGGATTCCCTGAACGATACGATCTCCGTCATCCGTTTTCCATTTTTCCAGCAGGCTGCCAAACTCCTGCTGCCTGCCGTTTCCCGGCATCTCTCCGCCTTCTGGCTGACAGCTGGCCTCAGGCACTTCCCGACGTATATGCCGGACACTGCCCTCCCGCCTGTCATCCTCTCCCCTGCATAGCTCCTCTGCCAGCACATCCAACGCCCGGACTGCCAACGCTCCGTTCATCATCTGATACTCAGCCTGGGAAGGAATCTCAACCAACAATTCCCCCCAGTTTTCTGTCCCAATCTTTATCCTGGTTCCTTTTTCGTCTCTTCCGGCGAAGGTATAGTCCTCCTGGTTCACCAAAACCTGCCGGCATCTCAGACTTTCTGCTTTCTTCTCTATGATCTTCCTGCTCTCCGGGCAGGAACCATCATAAACCACCGGTACCTGTTCCTTCAAAATACCGGCCTTCTCCGCCGCAATCTTCTCTATGGTATCTCCCAGATACTGCATATGGTCCATACTGATGGAAGTCAGTACCGTAAGTACAGGAGATCTCACCACATTGGTGGTATCCAACCGCCCTCCAAGCCCTGTCTCCAGAACCACGAAATCCGGCTCATACTCCTTCATCAAAGCCATAAACATATAAAACAAAAATTCAAAGTAGGTAGGCGGCGCATACCCTCTGTGGGCCATCTTCTCTGCCAGCTGCCTCACCTGCACAAATGCTTTCTCAAAGTTTTCCTTCTCCACAGGCTCCCCGCAGATCAGAAATCTTTCCCTGATATCTTCCAGATGAGGTGAAATAAACGTTCCCACCCGAAATCCGGCCTTACACAAAACGGAGGTCAAATACTGACACACGGACCCTTTCCCATTGGTCCCTGCCACATGGATTATCCTCATACTCTCGTCGGGATTATCCATCTCTCCTAAAAAATCACGGATAGAATCCAGCCCATTCTTCTTATCCGCCCACAAAGGAATCTGCTCCAAGTACTCCTCAGCCTTCATCACCAGCACCCTTTTTGCCTGTTCCTTTCCATGTTCCTTTGTACATCTGACTGATATCTTGTCTCATTCCCTTATCAGCTGCAAATCATTCAACAATTCCACACAAGTTCCATTTTCATCTGCAAAGCACCAAATAGAGCGATGCCTGCAGCACCGCCAATAGAAGCCAACACAGATACATAATATTATAATATAACTCCCACATTATGCAACCCATTTTTTTCGCGGAAAACGACAGAAAATATAAGAGATGGGAAAGCAGCCTCACCATCTGCTTTCCCACCATTCAATACTAACTCTCGTTTACCGAAGCTGCGCCAGCCGCTCCTTCACCTGTGCCATCATCTGGCTGTACTTCTCTTGTTTTTCCTTCTCCTCCGCAATCTTCGCCGCCGGAGCCTTGCTTACGAATTTCTCATTGTGAAGCATCCCGTTTACCCGAGCCAGTTCCTTCGTCAGCCGCTCCTCCTCCTTCTCAAGGCGCTCAATCTCCTTGGAAATATCCACCAATTCCGCAAAAGGCATATAGATAGCCGCCTGAGGAATCACTGCCGACACCGCATCCTCGCCGATCCCCTCTTTATCCTTCTGCAAATACACCTGGCTGGCATATCCCAAAGTTGCGAAAAATACCTTGCTGTGTTCAAAAATCTCTAAAAGCTTCTCATTTTCAGAAACCACATACACCTTGGCCTTCTTGCTGGGCGGTACATTCATGGAGGTGCGGACCGTACGGATCGCCCGAACCGCTTCCTTGATGGTCTCCACAGACGTCTCCTCTGCCTTAAACTCCCATTCCTTCCTGTACACCGGCCAGGAAGAAATCATGATGGACTCCTCCTCATCCTGCAGGTTGCAGAAAATCTCCTCCGTAACAAAGGGAATATAGGGATGAAGAAGCTTTAAGGACTGAATCAGCACGGTTTTCAGCGTCCAGACAGCCGCCGCCTTGGATGTCTCCTCTTCCTTCCACAGTCTGGGCTTCACCATCTCAATATACCAGTCACAGAATTCTTCCCACACAAAGTCATACACCTTCTGAAGGGCGATTCCCAGCTCAAACTTATCCAGATTCTCTGTCACTTCCTTTGCCAGATCATTGGCCTTGGACAGAATCCATTTGTCCGCCATGGTAAGAGGCGCCTGCTGCCGGGAATCCATAGCCTGCTTCTCTGCTTCCTCCCCTTTCAGGCCGTACATCGTGTCATAGGCTTCCATCTGTGCCTTGTCCGCCTTTTCCATGTTCATCATGATGAACCGGGAGGCATTCCAGATCTTGTTGGCAAAGTTGCGGCTGTTCTCCACCTTTTCCCAGTAAAATCTCATATCATTGCCTGGAGCATTTCCCGTAACCAGAGTCATACGCAGGGCATCCGCGCCGTATTTGTCGATTACCTCCAGGGGATCGATTCCGTTTCCCAGGGATTTGCTCATCTTCCGCCCTTCAGAGTCCCGGATCAGTCCGTGGAATAAAACCGTATGGAACGGCGCCTTCCCCATCTGCTCATATCCGGAGAAAATCATGCGGATAACCCAGAAGAAGATAATATCATACCCGGTAACCAACGTATCGGTCGGATAGAAATACTCCAGATCCTCTGTCTTCTCCGGCCAGCCCAGAGTCGAAAACGGCCACAGCGCAGAAGAAAACCAGGTATCCAGCGTGTCCTCATCCTGCTTGAAATGAGTGCCGCCGCATTTGGGACAAACCGTCGGCGCCTCCTTTGCAACCACAATCTCCCTGCAGTCCTGACAGTAATAAGCCGGAATCCGGTGGCCCCACCACAGCTGCCTGGAAATACACCAGTCCCGGATATTATCTGTCCAGTTAAAGTAGGACTTATCCATACGAGGCGGAATCAGCTTGATTTCCCCGTTCTTCACACCCTCAACCGCCGGCTTGATCAGCTCCTCCATCTTCACAAACCACTGCTGCTTCACCATGGGCTCCACCGTGGTACTGCACCGGTCATGGATCCCTACGGCATGGGTATGGGGAACCACCTTCACCAAAAGCCCCAGAGCCTTCAGATCCTCCACCATAGCCTTCCTTGCCTCATAGCGGTCCATGCCGTGATACTTGCTTCCCGGCAGATTGATGGTGGCGTCGTCATTCAAAATGTTTATCTCCGGCAGATTGTGGCGTTTCCCCACCTCAAAATCGTTGGGGTCATGAGCCGGGGTGATCTTCACACATCCGGTTCCGAACTCCTTATCCACATAGCTGTCGGCAATCACCGGAATCTGTCTGTCTGTCAAAGGCAGTTTCAGCATCTTCCCCACCAGATCCTGGTATCTCTCATCCTCCGGGTTCACGGCCACCGCCGTATCTCCAAGGAGAGTCTCCGGCCTTGTGGTGGCAATCTCTACGAACCGGCCTTCCTCCCCCACGATGGGATAATTGATATGCCAGAAAAATCCGTTCTGGTCCTCATGTTCCACCTCCGCATCCGAGATAGACGTCTGGCACACCGGACACCAGTTGACAATGCGGGATCCCTTATAGATATACCCCTTCTCATACAGCTTCACAAACACTTCCAGAACCGCATCGGAACACCCTTTATCCATGGTAAAGCGCTCTCTGTCCCAATCCGCCGAGGAGCCCAAGCGGTAGAGCTGATTGATAATTCGATCTCCATACTCCTTTCTCCAGTCCCAACACTTCTCCAGAAATCCTTCTCTGCCCAAATCCTCCTTCTCAATGCCCTGCTTTTTCAGGCTTTCAATTACCTTTACCTCCGTGGCAATCGCCGCATGGTCTGTGCCTGGCTGCCACAGGGCCTCATAGCCCTGCATCCTCTTGTACCGGGTCAAAATATCCTGCATGGTATTGTCCAACGCATGTCCCATGTGAAGCTGCCCCGTAATGTTAGGCGGCGGCATCACAATGGTAAAGGGCTTCTTATCCGGATTCCTCCTGGCCCTGAAATATTTCTTATCCAGCCATTTCTGATACAGCTTTCCCTCGATTTCCGAAGGACTATAGTTCTTTTCCAGTTCTTTCATCTCTTATCTCCTTTTTCTGATATCATAATATACGAATGCTGAATCTTTGCAAGGCAGCGCGAAAAAAAAAGCCCTTTCCATGATCTCTCATGAAAAGGGCGAATAAATCCGCGGTACCACCTTTTTTATGTGACACAAATCCTGCCACACATCTCCTAAGTCCCCTAACGCTGACCGGACGTGGATGATTACTATTCTTATGAAAACTTTCACCATCCCGGCTCCCAAGCTACCTTCCACTTCCACTTCCTTAAGCCGCCTCTCAACCGGTGGACGCCTCTCTCTGTCAGGGTTGTAAGTGTACTCCTCTTGTTCCCAGCCTTTACCTATGTATGATATCATAGCCGTTTCGGGGAATTTTGTCAAACACTTTTTCTCATCCCGACAAAATGTATATCTCTGTCTCTTACACTGCATCCACAAACTTCTTAATGTTACTTGCATTCACAAACTTCTGAACCTTCCCGTCCTTCACCACCACCAGGGTAGGTGCCTGCATCACGCCAAACTCCTCTGTCAGTTCCGGATTCTCCTCCGCATCCACGGTCTCATAGTCCATCCCTTTTAAAAATTCCTTGGCAATTTTGCAGTTGGGACAGGTCTTGGTAGTGAACAAGTAAACGCCGGCTTCCTGTTCCTCCCTCTTCTTCTCCACAGCCGCCACAATCTTGGCAACTGCTTTCTCTCCTTTTTTCAAAGCAGAATTGGCCACGTCGTAGGAAGTACGGTTCTTATATTCCTGGGTCTTACCTGCATTCCAGTTCTTCACCGGACGGTAATAGCCTGTGATCCGGCTGTAAACCTCTGCCTCCTGCCCGCACACCGGACAGGTAAAATGTTCTCCAACCAGGTATCCATGCTCCTTGCAGATGGAATAGATAGGAGACATGGTGTAATACGGCAGCTTATAATTCTCCGCAATGGTGCGCACCAGCTTGGCCGCTGCTCTCCAGTCAGGCAGCTTCTCCCCTAAAAATGCATGGAATACGGTTCCTGATGTATACAGCGTCTGCAGGTCATCCTGAATATCCAGAGCATCAAAAATATCGGAGGTATAATCCACCGGAAGATGAGAACTGTTGGTATAATACGGTGTTCCGCATTCTCCGCCTGCTGTGATAATATCCGGATATTTCTCCTTATCATGCTTTGCAAAGCGATAAGTGGTAGACTCTGCCGGTGTGGCTTCCAGATTATACAGATCTCCATACATCTCCTGATAATCGGAAAGCCTCTCCCTCATATGGTTCAGCACGTTCTTCGTAAACTCCTGGGTCTCCTTGTGGGTCATGTCCTTCTTAAGCCACTTGGCATTGAGCCCTGCCTCATTCATTCCCACCAGGCCGATGGTGGAGAAATGGTTGTCAAAATTCCCCAGATACCGCTTGGTATAAGGATACAGTCCCCCTTCCATCAGCTTGGAGATCACCTCTCTCTTGGTCTTTAAAGAACGGGCGGAAAGATCCATCATATGGTCCAAACGTTTATAAAAATCATTCTCATCCTTGGACAGATACGCAAGCCTTGGCATATTGATCGTAACCACGCCTACGGAACCGGTGCTCTCCCCTGATCCGAAGAACCCTCCTGTCTTTCTCCTGAGTTCTCTTAAATCCAGGCGGAGACGGCAGCACATGCTGCGGACATCACTGGGCTGCATATCGCTGTTGATATAGTTGGAGAAATACGGTGTTCCATATTTTGCCGTCATCTCGAACAGCAGCCGGTTATTCTCTGTCTCGGACCAGTCAAACTCTTTGGTAATGGAGTAGGTGGGAATGGGATACTGGAATCCTCTTCCGTTGGCATCGCCTTCGATCATTGTCTCGATAAAGGCTTTATTCACCATATCCATCTCTTTCTTACAGTCCTTATACTTAAAATCCATCTGCTTGCCGCCTACGATAGCCGGCATCTCCGCCATGTCGTCCGGCACGGTCCAGTCCAGGGTAATATTGGAAAACGGAGACTGCGTCCCCCAGCGGCTGGGAGTATTCACACCATAAATAAAGGATTCAATACATTTTTTCACCTCCGGATAGGTCAGTCCATCCACCTTCACAAAAGGCGCCAGATAGGTATCAAAGGAAGAAAATGCCTGAGCGCCCGCCCACTCATTCTGCATGATTCCCAAAAAATTTACCATCTGATTGCACAGAACCGACAGATGCTTTGCCGGGGAAGAGGTGATCTTGCCGGGAATTCCTCCAAGTCCCTCCATCAAGAGCTGCTTTAAGGACCAGCCCGCACAGTATCCGGTCAGCATGGACAGATCATGGAGATGAATATCCGCATTGCGGTGGGCATCTGCGATCTCCTGGTCATATACTTCTGACAGCCAGTAATTGGCTGTCACGGCTCCGGAGTTGCTTAAGATCAGGCCGCCTACGGAGTAGGTAACCGTGGCATTCTCCTTCACACGCCAGTCCTCCACCTTTACATAACTGTCAACCACTTCCTTATAATTTAAAATGGTGTTATTCATATTGCGGATTTTCTCTCGCTGCTTCCGGTATAAAATATATGCTTTCGCAACTTCCGTATATCCGGCCTGTTCCAGAACGTGCTCCACACTGTCCTGGATCTCTTCCACAGAAATATGCCCTTCTTTCAGTTTCTTCTGGAAATCCGCTGTCACGCGCAGAGATAATAACTCCAGAATCTCATTGCTGTAATCATTTCCTGTGGCCTTAAAGGCCTTTTTAATCGCTTCGGTTATCTTACTTAAACTAAATTCGGCCACTTCTCCGTCGCGCTTTACCACATGAATCATTTTCAAATCCCCTTTCGCTTCCAGCCCTTCAATGTCCTTTAAAAATACAAATCTCCGGTCTGCCGCTTTGGGACGAACCGGAGCGCTACGAAAGTCATTATAGCAGAATCTTCCAGGAAACGCAAGATATAGTTTTTATTTTTTCA
This sequence comes from uncultured Hungatella sp., assembly GCA_964460025.1. Lineage (GTDB taxonomy): Bacteria > Bacillota > Clostridia > Lachnospirales > Lachnospiraceae > UBA3402. Next base: position 620 of record CAYWRB010000099.1, on the reverse strand, counting down.
AATCAACACAAGATATAGTTGCTGTTCACTCTCGCTTGTTACACCAATCCCCCGTAAAGTTCCGCCGGAACATAAGCCTTTACCCTTATGCCGTCCTCCCTATACTCTTCCTCCAGCAGTTCTCCAAGCTTACGAATCTGCTGAATCCGGCCCGCCTCCTGGTATGGATAGACTTTCTCCAGGTACACCTTTTGATTCCTCAAAATAGTATCCAGAGTATCCAAAAGAATATCCATCCCTCCTCCGGTCAAAGCGGAAATTTTCACCTGATAATCCGCTGACAGATCTTTTAAAATCACCGGCTGCTCCAGCTTATCCATCTTGTTGAAAACGGTCACCACAATTTTATCCGTGACTTTTAACTGCTTCAGCGTCTCATACACAATATGCATCTGCATGTCCATCTGCGGATTGGAGCTGTCTACCACGTGAAGAATGATATCACAATAGCAGGCCTCCTCCAGAGTACTTTTAAAGGCGTCAATCAAGTGATGGGGAAGCTTCCGGATAAAACCCACCGTATCGGTCAGAAGAATCTGCTGCCCGCTGGGAAGTTCCAGCTTTCTGGTGGTAGGATCCAGGGTGGCAAACAGCTTATCTTCCGCCAGGATCCCTGCATC
>CAYWRB010000098.1:0-8478 GCA_964460025.1 uncultured Hungatella sp. | reverse complement strand
CCAGTGTAACGGGGTTTTGTGCCATTCCGGCCAACGATACCTGATTTAATTCTCTGTCCGCCTCCAGATACTGTCCGTTGATATAAATATATCCGCTTTGAATCTGCACGGTTTCTCCCGGAAGACCAATAATCCTTTTTATATTGAACTTATGATCCTCCCGTTCAAATACCACAACATCAAATCGTTTCGGGGCTTCAAAATCATAGGTCAGCCGGTCCATCAAGACCACATCACCGCCCTTAAGTTCCGGTACCATCGACTGGCCTGCAATCGGTATCTGAGTGCCAAACTCATATACCACCATCCACGCCAGAGAAAGCACCACCACAATATCCACAATCCAATTGATGATCCTCCGCAGCCTGTTGGTCTCTTCAATTTGGTAAAGCTCCACTTACAACACTCCTGCCTTCCATAAGAATCCTGCCCCGCAGGATAAGAAAGGGACAATAATCAATCTTATTGTCCCCTTTTGCCATGTGAAATAAACTCCATTATTTAACTAACTCTTTCACCTTCGCTGCCTTGCCTACTCTCTTTCTTAAGTAGTAAAGTTTCGCTCTTCTTACTTTACCTTTTCTCACCACTTCAATATTATCAACAAAGGGTGAATGTACCGGCCATGTCTTCTCAACACCGATGCCGCCTGAATTCTTTCTCACTGTGAAAGTCTCTCTGGCGCCGCCGTTCTGCCTCTTGATCACCGTACCCTCAAACACCTGGATTCTCTCTCTGTTTCCCTCTTTGATCTTGTTATATACCTTTACGGTATCGCCGACACGAAATTCCGGAACAGTCTCCTTTAACTGACTTTCCTCAATCTTTTTAATAATCTCGTTCACTTTACAGGAACCTCCTTCGATATATTTGATGTTCTTAATACAAGAATTGTAACAGAGGACCATCTCTTATTTTCACAAGTAACAATTTTAGCATGAGACTATGGAAAATGCAAGTACTTTTTCCGGGATTATCAATTCTTGCATTATGGTTCCCCCAACTCTTCCAGATACTTTCTTTCTTTCTCCGTCAGATCAGCCTCTTTCAGCAGATCGGGACGACGTTCCAGGGTCCTCCTGATGGACTGCTGTCTCCTCCAAATCTCAATATTTTTATGATGACCTGACAAAAGCACCTCCGGCACCCTTTTCCCCTCATAGATTTCCGGTCTTGTATACTGAGGATACTCTAAAAGGTTGTCATGGAAGGACTCGATCTCCGCAGACACATCATTGTTCAAAACCCCGGGTACAAGACGGGAGATACAGTCGATCATCACCATGGCCGGAAGTTCTCCTCCTGTCAGCACATAATCTCCGATGGACAGATTGTCTGTCACTATCAATTCCAGGGCCCTCTCATCAATCCCCTCATAATGGCCGCACAGAAATACCAGATCCTCTTCCTTCGCCAATTCCTGTGCAATGGACTGATTAAAAACCTTCCCCTGAGGCGTCATGTAGAGGACCCTGGGCCTCTTTCCCAGCCTTTTGCACAAATCCTCATAGGAGTCACACACCGGCCCCGGCTGCATCACCATACCGGCCCCTCCTCCATAAGGCGCATCATCCACATGATTGTGCTTTTCCTTCGAGTAATCCCGGATATTCACTGCCTCAATGGAAATCAATCCCTTATCTGCCGCACGCCCGATAATGCTGGTATTCAGTCCCTCTAAAACCATCTCAGGAAATAAGGTAAGTATATAGTAATTCATCCTTTTTCTCTTTCTTCTACAGATCCAACAGCCCGTCCATCACATGGACGGTTATCTTCTGTTGTTCCAGATCCACGTCCAGAATACACTGTTTGATGGCCGGCAACAGAAGTTCTCTCCCGTTTTTCATCTCCACCACATACACATCATTGGCGCCGGTCTGCATCACATCTTTTAATCTTCCCAGCTCTTCCCCCTCATCCGTAACCACCAAAAGGCCGATCAGATCCGCAATAAAGTTCTCATCCGGTCCTAACTCCACCGCATTGTCCCTGGTTACCAGAAGGTCTTTTCCCTTATAAATCTCAACATCATTTATGTTATCAAAGCCTTTGAATTTTAAGATCACCATGTTTTTAAAAAATTTAACATGCTCAATCTTCAAAGTCTTCTGTTCTTTCCCTGTATCCAGAATCACTTCCTTCAATTTTCGAAAGCGCTTCACATCATCTGTGGTGGGAAATACCTTCACCTCTCCCCTGACCCCATGGGTCGATGTGATCACGCCTACCCGCAGCATCTGCTCCATTTTCTGTCCCTCTCCGCAATTTCTTAAAAGAAAGACCGTCTGCCCATAACTGGCTGGCGGTCTCATCCTCACTGAATCTCCACAGTAACTTTTTTGTCTTCTTTCGAGGCTGCTGCTTTCACAACAGAACGAATAGCTTTGGCGATTCTGCCCTGTTTTCCGATGACCTTTCCCATATCGGAAGGAGCCACCTTAAGTTCCACAATGACCTCTCCGTTTTTCTCCGTCTCGGTGACTGAAACATCCTCCGGATGTTCCACAAGAGCTTTCGCCATGACTTCAACTAACTCTTTCATAATTATCACCTCGATTACTGGATACCGGCGATTTTTAACAGCTTGCTGACGGTTTCCGTAGGCTGAGCGCCCGTTGCCAGCCATTTCTTTGCTGCTTCCTCGTTAAATTTGATTACGCTTGGCTCCTGCTTCGGATCATAGTAGCCAACTTCTTCAATAAATCTTCCATCTCTTGGTGCTCTGGAATCTGCAACCACAATTCTATAGAAAGGCGCCTTCTTCTGGCCCATTCTTCTCAATCTCATCTTTACTGCCATGTCATCTCACCTCCTTATTCTCATGATGATAAATCTCTGCAGCGGCTTTCCTCCGCCGCTCCATGTTTCTATAGACAAACGCATACTCAACACCATATCATGAAGGCGTCGAAAGGTATTTTGACGCTTATGATACACGGATATCAAACATGCCTTGCTAACTAAAACGGCATCTTAAGCTTGCCCATCATACCGCCCAGGCCTCCAAAACCGCCTTTGCGTCTGCCTCCCATCATGCCGGGAAGCTGCTTCATCATCTTTTTCATCTGGTCAAACTGCTTTACAATACGGTTGACCTCGCTGATCTCGACGCCTGCGCCTTTGGCTATCCTCTGTTTCCTGGAAGGATTCAGGATGGAGGGATTGGACCGTTCCTCCTTTGTCATAGAGAGAATGATGGCTTCTACCCTGTCCATGGCGGAATCATCCACATCTACATCGCCTTTCATCTGAGGCATCCCCGGCATCATGCTCATGATGCTGGACACGCCGCCCATCTTCTTGATCTGACGCATCTGTTCCAGAAAATCGTTGAAATCAAATTCCGCTTTTTTTAACTTCTGGGTCAGCTCTTTAGCTTTGGCCTCGTCCACTTCCAGCTCTGCCTTCTCAATCAGGGATAAGATATCTCCCATACCGAGAATCCTGGAAGCCATACGATCCGGATAAAACTGTTCCAGATCGGAAAGCTTTTCGCCCATACCAATATATAAAATAGGCTTTCCGGTAACGGCTTTGATGGAAAGAGCCGCTCCGCCTCTGGTATCTCCGTCCAGCTTCGTCAAAATAACCCCGTCAATGCCGATTTTATTCTGGAAGCTTTCCGCCACGTTGACCGCATCCTGCCCGGTCATGGCATCTACGATCAGCAGTGTCTGGTAAACCTCCACAGCCTCCTTGATGGCCTGAAGCTCTCCCATCATATTCTCATCGATGTGAAGACGGCCTGCCGTATCCAAAATCACCACATTAAAACCGTTCTTCCTGGCATGCTCCACGGCTCCTCTGGCTATATCAACCGGATTCTGATGATCTCCCATGGAAAAAACAGGAACTTCCTGTTTCTCACCGTTAATCTTCAGCTGTTCAATGGCAGCCGGACGGTACACATCACAGGCAGCCAGTAATGGCTTACGCCCTTTCGTCTTCAGCTTCCCGGCAATCTTGGCAGTGGTGGTGGTTTTTCCTGCTCCCTGAAGGCCTGCCATCATGATAACCGTAATCTCACCGGCAGGTTTCAAAGCAATCTCCGTGGTCTCGGAGCCCATAAGCGCAATCAGTTCCTCATGAACGATCTTAACCACCATCTGTCCGGGTGTCAGACTGTTCAGCACATCCTGCCCTACGGCCCTTGCCTGGACGGAACTGATAAACTGCTTTACCACCTTAAAGCTTACATCCGCTTCCAGCAAAGCCATCTTTACTTCTCTCAACGCGGCCTTTACGTCCGCTTCCGACAGACGTCCTTTTCCTCTCAGGTTCTTAAACACATTCTGCAGCTTATCCGCTAAGCTTTCAAAAGCCATGGAAGCCCTCCTTTCCGGCACTGACCTGATTCTACAGTTCCATAATCTCTTTTGCAATCTGCTCTATCTTCAACAGCAGCTCAAGGTCCTGACTCACCTGATACTCTCTGGCTGCCTTTTGGATCTCTCCTGCCTTTTTCCTGGTCTCATGAAACTTCTCCACCAGCTTCAGTTTACTCTCGTACTCCGCCAATATCTTGTCGCAGCGCCGAACCAGATCGTGAACTCCCTGACGGCTGATTCCCTGCTCCTTTGCAATCTCACTGAGAGACAGGTCGTTGATTACCACATCCTCATAAATCTTACGCTGATGGGGAGTCAGCAACTCTCCGTAAAAATCATACAGCATTCCCTGTTCTACAATCTTCTCCATGTCATCACCTGTGCTATCATACACGAAAAAAAGAATGATGTCAAGTGTTTTTTCTTGACATCACTCTCTTACAAATTTTCCCTATAAGCACAATCCCTTTTTCCGCAGGCCTGACATCCTTTTTGGCCGCAGACAGCCGGTCTTTCGCTGATTCCGATGACAGCCGTCACCGACTTGGAGGGAGCCATCAAAAGGCTGTCCGTCAAAGTGATTCCCACCCTCTTGCCTGCCTCCAGACATTTGAGAAAAGCCGGCTGACACTCCAGAGAAAAATCCCCATAGCCGGGGCTGAATCTGGGGCGCAGAAAATCCCCCTTTTTCTCATATTCCTTCCGAATTTCTTCATTGACCTGGTCACAGTAATCCTCCAGCATAGCAGCGGCGGCGGCCTGCATAACCACCGCCTTGCTCATCTGCAGTCTGTTGTATCGATGAAGCAGCATATCCACTCCGGCCCCCAGAGTAGCAGCAAACAAAATCACGGATTTACAGCCCTCCAGATTTCTTCTCAGAGCCTTGCTGCGGGCCTGAAACCCATAGACATCGATTCCGTCTTCTCCAAAAAAGTCTAAAGGGTATTCCTGGTAAACCGATTTGGGGACTGCGGCCCGGGACAGTTCCCCATAACACTGCTCCACCAGCGCCATCACCTGGCTGTCCGCCTCCTGCCCGTGGTATCCCAGATACCGCAGCGTCTCCTTTACATTCATGCCAGGTTCCTCCATCTCACAGAATCTCCGACAGGCTGTCCCGGATCCTTTTTGCCACATCCGGCTTGTTCATGGAATATACATGAATCCCATTGACCCCGTTGGCAATCAAGTCGATGATCTGCACCGTGGCATAGGCGATCCCCGCCTGCTTCATGGCTGCCGGGTTGTCGCCGAACCGGTCCACAATGGCCTTGAACCGGGATGGAAGATAGGTACCTGACATCTGGCATATCCTCTTGATCTGAGACACATTGGTCACCGGCATGATTCCCGCCACCACAGGCACCGTAATCCCTCTCTCCCGTATACGATACAGGTAATTATATAAAATATTGTTGTCAAAAAACATCTGGGTGGTCACAAAATCACAGCCGGCCTCCACCTTTTCCTTCAGATGGGTAATATCCTCCTGCTTATTGGCAGATTCCACATGGCCTTCGGGATAACAGGCTGCTCCGATACAGAAATCGCCGCTCTGCTTAATCTCACAGATCAGCTGGGAAGCATACCGGTAATCCTTTGCCACCGCCCCGTCCTTTGGAATATCGCCTCGAAGTGCAAGAACATTTTCAATGTTCCTCTCCTTCAATTCCTGGAGGACATGACGGACATGCTCCCTGGTGGAAGATACACAAGTCAAATGAGCCAGCGTGGGAACCTGATATCGGTTATTCAGCGTATCCGCAATATCCACCGTATACCGGCTGGTTCCTCCGCCTGCTCCGTAGGTGACGCTCATAAAGGAGGGCTTAAGCAGCGCAATCTCTTTTGCTGCTCTCTCCACGGATTCATAATTATCCACCGTCTTTGGCGGAAATACCTCAAAAGACAGGGTGGGCTTCCCCTGTGCCAAAATCTCTCTGATCTTCATGCCTGTTTTCTCCTGCTGCCTTGAACTTAAATGGTTTTTAGTACATACTCCCTGGTTCCCAGCCCGATTTTCTCCGCCTGTTCCAAAGTTGCCTTCCATTCAATGTTAGGATTGGAATCCTTAAAATGATCATGATGACAATGCCATCCTGGTGCCGAAAGGTGTTCCCCCAGCTGGCTGTCCGCAATCGGCTGCGCCTTCAGACAGGCATCCGCACAGGCCTGGTCAAGAGCTACGGGATCAAAGCTGGCAAACATTCCGATGTCCGGAAGAATGGGCGCATCATTCTCCCCGTGACAGTCACAGTTGGGGCTGATATCCTGAACCAGCGAAATGTGGAAACAGGGGCGCCCGTAGCATACTGCCTGAGCATACTCTGCCATCTTCCTGTCAAGTTCCTCGTTGGCGCAGTCATTGGAATTATAAACAGCATCAAAGCTGCAGGCTCCGATACACCGCCCGCATCCCTTACATTTATCATAGTCAATTACGGCTTTCCCATTGGGATAAGAAATGGCATCGCTGCCGCACTCCTTGGCACATCTTCTGCACCCGCGACACAACTCCTCATAAACAGCAGGCTTACCGCTGGTATGCTGCTCCATCTTCCCTGCGCGGCTTCCGCAGCCCATACCGATATTTTTGATGGCGCCGCCAAAACCTGTGGCCTCATGCCCTTTAAAATGTGACAGGCTTACAAACACATCCGCATCCATAATTGCCCGCCCGATCTTGGCAGTCTTTAAATACTCACCGTTTACAATCGGAACTTCTACTTCATCCGTTCCCCTTAAACCGTCGCCGATGATGATCTGACAGCCTGTGGTCACCGTGTTAAATCCGTTTAAATTGGCACAATCCATATGCTCCAGCGCATTCTTCCGGCTTCCGGGATATAAGGTGTTACAATCTGTCAGAAACGGAAGTCCCCCCAGTTCTCTGCACAGATCAGCCACCACTTTGGCATAATTAGGACGTAAAAAGGCCATGTTTCCCAACTCGCCAAAATGCATTTTTATGGCCACAAACTTTCCATCCATGTCAATGTCTTTCATACCGGCCGCTATACAGAGCCGTTTCAGCTTATCCAGCTGGCTTGTACCTATGGGACAGCGAAAATCCGTAAAATAAACGACTGATTTTTCCATTGTTGTCTTATGTCTCCCCTGATTTATTTTTGATTTATGATTTTGGTAATAGTATATATCCCAAAGTTTACCGAAAGTCAAGTCTAATTATTGAAATTTCCTTTTGACGCCTTCATCATCCTATGGTAGAATTAGAAAATCTAAACTGCTTTGACCTGGGAAGTCAAATGTGTGTAAATCCCCAACCGTAATGATTTTTACATGAACAAAGGAGAATTTCGCATGAATCAGACAGGTATCAAAGCATTTCTGGAACGCAAAGGCGTACGTATCACAGTCAAGACTTATCTCATCGATGCAATGGGGGCCATGGCTTTCGGCTTGTTTGCCTCCCTTCTTATTGGAACCATCTTCGGCACTCTGGGCGAAAAAACCGGGATCCAAATCTTCTCCACCATAGCCGAATATGCAAAAAGCGCCACCGGAGCGGCCTTAGGCGTGTCCATCGCCTATGCCTTAAAAGCTCCCCAGCTGGTGCTGTTTTCCGCCGCCACCGTGGGCATTGCCGGAAACGCCTTAGGGGGCCCCGTAGGAGCCCTGGTGGCTTCGGTGATTGCCACGGAACTGGGAAAGCTTGTGTCCAAGGAAACCCGGGTAGATATCCTGGTTACCCCCGGAGTCACCATCATATCCGGAGTGTTAACCGCTCAATTTGCAGGTCCCGGCGTATCCGCCTTTATGACCGCCTTCGGAAATCTGGTAAAAACCGCCACGGAGCTGCAGCCCTTCTTCATGGGGATTCTGGTGTCCGCCCTCATCGGTATCGCCCTGACCCTTCCCATCAGCAGCGCTGCCATCTGCATCATGTTAAGCCTGGACGGACTGGCCGGAGGAGCCGCCACCGCCGGCTGCTGTGCCCAGATGGTGGGCTTCGCGGTCCTAAGCTTCCGTGAAAACGGCACCGGCGGGCTCTTAGCACAGGGCCTGGGTACCTCCATGCTTCAGATGGGCAACATCGTAAAGAATCCCAGAATCTGGATTCCGCCTATCCTGGCCTCCATGATCACCGGTCCTATATCGACTGTCGTCTTCGGCCTGGAAAACA
>CAYWRB010000097.1:0-8583 GCA_964460025.1 uncultured Hungatella sp. | reverse complement strand
TCATCGACATTATCCACATTATCCACAATGGCCCGGTGGAAAAATTCCGCCTATTTCCTTTTGGAAAAACCTGTGGTATGATGGATAAAGTTAGAAGGGCAGGGTGAAGGACAGAGATGAGAAGTAAGTTTCAGTTGGATGTAACGGTGGTAGCCAACGAGTTTATCGACACTTATATGGCAGCAGCCAGCGGCGAATATGTGAAGGTCTATCTGTATCTACTGCGCCATCAGGGAAGGACAGTAGATGTGGCGGAAGCGGCGGATGCGCTGAATCACACGGAGGCTGATATCAAGCGTGCTATGGCTTATTGGGAAAGGCAGGGCGTGTTGATTCAAGAGGAGGCCGCTGAGGACATTCCGAAACCAGAGCCTGGGAATGCGGATAGAAGAATCCGGGAGCCTGAGTTTGTCAACAATGGGGGAAAAAGTCAGGAGAGACCTGAGGCGGAAAAGAAGCCTAAGATTCGGGAGAATATTGTGGTTCAGGAAGAGGCGGACGCCGGGGCATCAGCCGTTCAGAAGAACAAGCGGCCCGTTTACACTCCGGAGCAGGTAGGCCGATTAGCAGAGGAAGAGGATTTTACACAGCTTTTGTATATATCCCAAAAGTATATGAACAAGGTATTTACCCCGAGAGAGTGTGAGGTTTTTGCATATTTATATGATGCACTGCATATGCCTTCCGAACTTTTAGAGTATCTGGTGGAATACTGTGTTCAGGGAGAGCACTACAGTATTCGATATTTGGAGGCAGTGGCGCTGGATTGGCATCAGAGAGGCATCCGTACCATAGATATGGCGAAGCAGTATACGGCATCCTATTCCGATGAAGCATTTTCCGTGATGAAAGCCTTTGGCCTGAATGAACGCAGGCCGGGAAATGCGGAGATGGACATGATCCGCCGGTGGTTTAAGCAGTGGGGTTTTTCCAAGGAGCTTGTATTGGAGGCCTGTGGAAGAACATTAAAGGCTACCCATAACCCCAGCTTTTCTTATGCAGATAAGATCCTGTCAGAATGGAAGAAGGCAGGAGTCAAAGTTATGGCGGATGTAAAAAGGCTGGATGAGAAAAGGGAGAGCAAAAGGGCGGTAAAATCAGGATCAGAGGTGCTTAAGCCGGCTAAGAATCAGTTTCACAATTTTGAGCAGCGCAATACGGATTATGATGAGATGGTGCTGGAAAGGCTTAAACAGCGGCTGGAGACACCATAAAGTTATTGACATAAGGACAGGGCCGGGAGGAAAGACATGGCGTTAAGCAATTCCCAATACAATGCGATCATGCGTATTTACAGTCAAAGGCAGCTTCAGAATAAACGCCGGCAGGATTTGTGCCGGCAGCAGGTTTATGAGAAAATTCCGCAGATAAGGCAGATCGAAGACGAGATCAGCGCGCAGGCGGTTGCCTGTGCGAAAAAGCTGCTGGACGGAGATGTTCACGCCAGACAGGTTCTGAAGCAGTGTATCGAAGATTTAAAGGAACAGAAAGAGGTGCTTTTGGCGGCCGGTGGGTTTGCTGCAGATTATATGGACATGCATTACCATTGTCCGGACTGCCAGGATACGGGCTATATTAATGGACAGAAATGCGGATGCTTTAAGAAGGAACAGATCCGGCTTTTATATGCCCAGTCTAATATTGAAGAGGTTTTAGAAAGAGAGAATTTCTCTACCTTTTCTTTTCGGTTTTATGATGACAAAAAGGTGATACCGGACATTCACATGACTGTGGCAGATTACATGAGACAGGTGTATGGCTGGTGTCAGGAATATGTAGATAATTTTAAAGAGAAAGGAGGAAACCTGATTTTTACAGGCAGTACAGGGGTCGGCAAGACGTTTTTGACCAATTGTATTGCCAAGGAATTGATTGACCGCTATCAATCCGTAATTTATTTGTCGTCCAATGACTTGTTTGAGGTGTTTTCTAAGAATAAGTTTCATTATGAGACGGAAGAAGAAATGAGAGATATGTATCAGTATATTTTAGACTGCGATTTACTGATTATCGACGACCTGGGAACAGAACTGAACAATTCATTTGTCTCTTCACAACTGTTTTACTGTATCAACGAAAGGCTTCTTAGAAGGAAAAGTACCATCATTTCAACCAATTTATCGCTGGCTATGCTGAGGGATACTTATTCTGACAGAATTTCATCCAGGATTATCAGTAACTATTCGATTATTCCTCTGTATGGTGAGGATATACGGACAAAAACAGGTTGACTGTCTTGACTAATTTGATACATAATGATATAAAATAACCTAACAAACTGCATAGATGGAGGAAAACCATGATATACGAAGAGAAAACCATTGAAACCATTCCTGTAGGTCCTCTGGGACTGGTACCTTTAAAAAGCTGCATGGAACTGGGGCAAAAGGTAAATAACTATCTTGTTATCTGGAGAAATGAAAGAGAAAGCGAACACAAATCAACGATTGCTTTTGCAGGCTACCAGAGAGATTCGTACATCTTGAACATCAAAATTCCCCGTTTTGGTTCCGGTGAAGCAAAGGGAACCATAGAAGAATCTGTCCGCGGCGATGACCTGTATATTATGGTAGATGTATGTAACTATAGTTTGACATACTCTTTATGCGGCATGACCAATCATATGTCGCCGGACGATCATTTTCAGGATTTAAAACGTATTATCGCGGCTGCAGCAGGAAAGGCCCGCAGGATCAATGTAATCATGCCATTTTTATATGAAGGAAGACAGCATAAACGATCCGGCAGAGAGTCTCTGGACTGTGCTCTGGCTCTTCAGGAATTGGTGAATATGGGAGTGGAGAACATCATCACCTTTGATGCTCATGACCCACGGGTGCAGAATGCCATTCCGTTAAAGGGATTTGAGACCGTGCAGCCTATCTATCAGTTTATCAAATACCTCTTAAAGACAGAGACCAATCTGCAGATTGACAGCGACCATATGATGGTGATCAGCCCGGACGAAGGAGGCATGAGCAGAGCGGTTTATTTTGCCAACGTATTGGGGCTGGATATGGGAATGTTTTATAAGCGCCGTGATTATACCTGCATTGTGGACGGACGGAATCCTATTGTGGCCCATGAATTTTTAGGTTCCGATGTGGCCGGGAAGGACGTGCTGATCAGTGACGATATGATCTCCTCCGGGGAAAGTATGCGGGATGTGGCAAAGGAATTAAAGAGGAGAAAGGCAAGGAAAGTATTTGTCTGTGCGACCTTTGGGCTGTTTACCAATGGCTTGGAGATGTTTGACGAGTATTATGAAAGCGGGCTGATCGACAGGATTTTAACCACCAACTTGGTGTATCAGACACCGGAACTTTTGTCAAGACCTTACTATATCAATGTTGATATGAGCAAATATATTGCGTTGATTATAGATAATCTTAATCATGATGCTTCTTTAAGTGATTTGTTGAACCCGACGAAGAGGATTAACAAATTACTAAGTGCATATAGATCTAAATAAAGTAACTGTAAAGTCGAAGACCGAATGGTTGCGAAATAAAAGAAAGGTTAGGAAGGTAGATATGGAAAAGATTTCAACAACAAATGCACCGGCAGCGATAGGCCCTTATTCTCAGGGGATGATTTTAGGAAACATGGTATTTTCCTCCGGACAGATTCCGGTTGTTCCGGCTACGGGAGAAGTTGCCGGCGATACCATTGCAGAGCAGGCGGAGCAGTCCTGCAAGAATGTGGCAGCTGTTTTGGAGGCAGCAGGCTCCTCGATGGACAAGGTGGTAAAGACAACCTGTTTCCTGGCTGATATGGGCGATTTCCAGGTATTTAACAGTGTGTATGAGAAGTTTTTCGTCAGCAAACCGGCTCGTTCCTGTGTGGCAGTAAAGACATTGCCGAAGGGAGTTCTCTGTGAGGTTGAGGCTATTGCGTACATCTAAAGGGTAGAAATAAGGTTACGGTTCCTTAAGTTTCAGGGAATCGTAACCTTAGTTATTATGAAAGGCCCGGACGGCAGCCACAACATCAAAAGCTGCATGAAGATTACAGGTTGGAAGCCCGCGGCAGTGTGAAGATGAATTCGGTGCCCACATCCTCCGTACTGATTACATCGATGGTTTCTCCATGATTTTGGATGATTTCTTTGACGATGGACAAACCCAGCCCGGTTCCGCGCTTATCTTTTCCTCTTGAGGAATCTGATTTATAAAATCTCTCCCAGATCTTCTTTAAACTGCTCTTGGGAATCCCAATGCCCGTATCTTTTACGGATACAAAGACTTTTTCATACTTTATGGTAGCCTGTATGTAAATAACGGAATCAGGGTGGCTGAATTTAATAGCGTTGTCAATCAGATTGTACAGCACTTGCTGAATCCTTCCTAAATCTGCATAAACCATAATAATATTGTGAGAGAAGGTCAAATCCATTACGATATTTTTAGCATTGCAGGTACCTTCAAATGAGGCTGCGGTATCCTTTATGACACGATTGATGTCAAAATTATTTCTGGACAGATATCCCTTGCTGTCCAGATTATTCAGGGTTAAAAGCCCCTGAGTCAGTTTGTTCAGCCGCTCCGTCTCGGAGATGACTCTCGTCAGATATTTTTCCTGCATATCAGGAGGAATGGTGCCGTCCAGTATGGCTTCCAGATAACCCTTGATCGAGGTTAAGGGAGAGCGGAAATCATGAGACACGTTGGCAATAAAATTCTTTTGATATTCCTCCATCTTGTCCAGTTCGTCGGACATATAGTTTAAGGTGGCTGCAAGATATCCTATTTCGTCCTGGGTGTGGAGAACTAATTTGTGCTTCAAATTTCCTTCCGCATACTGATTGGCTGCCGCTGTGATCTTCTTCAGCGGAAAATAGACCGTAGTCGTAAAGACCAGAAGTATAATCAGCGAGAGGCCGAAAATAATGATGGAGGTAATATACAGGATGTTTAAAAAAGCGTTTATGGTATCCTGGATTTCGCTTACCGGAAGATGGATCAGCACATAGCCGTGAATCAGATAATTTCCTGTAATAGGAACGGACACCGTGAGAACATCACAATGAAAGCAGCCATAGTAATCGCTTATACGGTAGGATTTATTCCCTGTAAACGTAGGGTCAAAACCGTCGATGGAAGTGTTTGCACGGGAATGGCTGCTGTCTGCTACGATGGTACCGCGATTGTCCACAATCCAGACTTCACCATGAAGGTAAGCGGCTACGGAATCCAGATGAGGGTGAGTGGAATCAAAGTCCAGGCTCCTGTATACGCCGCTGTAGGTGGAAGCCAGAAGGCTGGCTTCGTCATAAAGGGATTCCGCCTTGGCCTGTACCAGATAATTGTAGACCATATTGGAGGACACGGTGGCCACAATGATAAATTCCAGGAGGCCAAATACCAGGTATCCGAGAATGAACTTATAGTAAAGAGAATGTTTTATGGTCATATCACCGTTTTACCTCAAATTTATACCCGATTCCCCAGACGGTGCTGAGAGACCAGCTCTCATTGTCCTTGATCTTTTCTCTGAGACGTTTGATATGCACGTCTACGGTTCGGGTATCACCGATATACTCATATCCCCATATATGATCCAGAAGCTGTTCCCTGGTAAACACTTGATTGGGAGATGAGGCCAGGAAATACAAAAGCTCCAGTTCCTTAGGCGGCATCTCGATGGAACGGCCCTGGTATATTACGGAGTAATTCGTCAGGTTCACAATAAGATTGGGATACTCAACAAAATCTCCCTGTTGGTCCGTGTGGGACGACGAAGTAGCAGCGGAAGAAGAAAGCTGATATCTCCGCAGCACTGCTTTTACCCGTGCAACTAACTCCTTGGAGTCAAAGGGTTTAATCATATAATCGTCAGCACCCAGCTCTAATCCCAATACCTTGTCAAAAATCTCTCCCTTGGCGGATAGCATGATGATAGGTACTTGGGAGGTAGTTCTCAGTTCCCGGCATACCTGATATCCGTCGATCCCGGGAAGCATCAGATCCAGCAGAATGATGCTTGGACGAAAAGTGGGAAATACTTTCAGGGCTTCCTCGCCATCGTATACGATTTTGGTCTCATAACATTCTTTTGTTAAATACAGCGAGATTAACTCCGCAATATTGGCGTCATCATCAACAATCAAAACTTTCTGTTTTTCTGCCATACCATTCCTCCTTACTTAAATATAACGATTGTGACACCGGAATCGCCTTCTCCGAATTCTCCTAAATGGAATTCTTTTACATAATTTAACTTTTTTAACCGTTTGTGGACAGCGGCCCGCAGGGCTCCGGTTCCTCTTCCGTGAACTACCCTTACCTGGGGGAGATGAGCAAGGTATGCGTCATCTAAATATTTGTCCAGTACAGGGACTGCTTCATCGGTGGTCATTCCTATGAGGTTGACTTCCGGAGATATGGTGAAGGATTTAGACATTTTGATCTTTCCACCACCGGTTTTCTCTTTCGGTTTTTCCGTACCTGAGCTGCTTACGGATGATTCTTCTAGCAGCTCCAAGTCCTTGATGTTTACCTGGGAACGAAGAATTCCCATCTGCACAAATAAATCTCCTTTGGCGTTGGGGAGAGTGCTGACGGTTCCTGTCAAATTTAGGGACAGAACCTTTACTCCGTCTCCAATCCGAAGTGCTTTCGGAGAAATGGTTTTTTTAGGGCCTTTGGCCTTGGGGGACAAACTTTGGTCAACTTTTTCCAGCTTCTGGCGAAGGCGGGTCCGCTCTGCTTCCAGCTCTTTATTGACACCGGAGGCGGAAGCCAGCCGGTTGACATTCTTGATGGTTTGATCTGCTGTCTCTTTGGCCTCTCGCAGAATCTTCTGCGCTTCTTCATTTGCCTGGCGCAGAAGCTTTTCCTTTCTCTGATCCAAACGCTCTTCTTTTTGGGAGAGCCTGGATTTCAGCTGAGCCAATTCTTCCTTGTAAATTTTGATTTCTTCCTGTTCCTTTTCAATCGTCAGCCGGCTCTGCTCTAAGTGGGCCAAAAGATCTTCGAAGGTTTCATCATTGGCCTCCAGATGATTCTTGGCATCTTCAATGAGGAAATCAGGCAGGCCCAGCTTTTGGGAGATGGCAAAGGCGTTGCTTTTGCCGGGGATGCCGATAAGCAGCCGGTAGGTGGGCTGAAGATTTTCCACGCTGAATTCGCAGCAGGCATTTTCTACGCCGGAAGTGGTTAAAGCAAAGACCTTTAGTTCACTGTAGTGAGTGGTAGCCATGGTTCTGCATTGCATATTGTGGAGAAAGCTTAGGATAGAAATAGCAAGGGCGGCGCCTTCCGTGGGATCGGTTCCCGCTCCCAGTTCATCAAACAGACACAGGGAATGACTGTCTGCTTTCTCTAAAATGGAGACAATGTTAGTCATGTGGGCGGAGAAGGTGCTGAGACTCTGTTCAATGCTCTGCTCGTCTCCGATATCGGCGAAAACTTCCTCAAATACGGCCAGTTCCGAGCCGTCGAAGGCTGGGATGTGAAGTCCTGACTGGCCCATAAGGGTAAACAGGCCTACGGTTTTTAAGGACACCGTTTTACCGCCGGTGTTGGGACCGGTGACGATCAGCAGGTCAAAATCTTTTCCCAAGTGGATATTGATGGGAACTACTTTTGCCGGGTCTAAAAGAGGGTGGCGGCCGTCTTTGATATTTAAATATCCCTTGGTGTTGAATTGGGGTTCACTGCATTTGTAATGTCTGGATAGGGCAGCTTTGGCAAATATGAAATCCAGTCTGGCTAAAAGCTGCTGGTTCAGGCGCAGTTCTTCCGTATAAGGGGCGGCTTGGTTGCTGAGCTGGGCTAAAACGGCTTCGATCTCTTTCTTTTCCTGGATCTCCAATTCTCGTAACTCGTTGTTTAACTGGATGATAGCCATGGGTTCGATAAATAAGGTGGAGCCGGAGGAGGACTGGTCGTGAACCATGCCGGAAACCTGGCTTTTATGCTCGGCCTTTACCGGAAGACAGTAACGGCCGTCCCGCATGGTGACGACAGCATCCTGCAGGTATGAACGGTTGGAATTCAGCAGGGCGTTTAACTGGGAATGAACACGGTCGTTGATTACTTTTATGGAACGGCGGACATGGCGCAGTCCCGGACTGGCATCGTCGCTTATTTCTTCCTCAGACAGAATACAGCGCTTGATCTCTGTGTTTAGCGGGGTTAATGGTTCTAGGAGGCGGAAGGATTCTTCTAAGGAATCGTTTGGGGTATCGGACTCTTCATGGCGGCCGTAGGATTTGGCTTTGGCGGAGAGAGTTAGGTTGGAGCTTAGGGATAGTAATTCGGTGATGCTTAGGGAACTGCCGATCTCCAGGCGCTTTAGGGAATCGGTTATGTCTTTCAGGCCGGAGAAGGAGATGCTGCCTTTCATGCGGATGCGGGATACGGCATCGGTGGTTTCTGCTTGGGACTGACGGATTTCGTGGATGTCAGTGGATGGCAGAAGGGTTCTGCATAGGTCCTTGCCTAAGGGGGAGGAGGCGTATTCTTCAAGGTGGGTAATGATTTTGTCGTATTCTAGGGTTTTTAGGGATTTTATATTCATGAGGGGGTCCTTTCTTTGGGGTTTTTAAGGGGGTGGTGCTGGGGGAGTACATATGGGGGG
>CAYWRB010000096.1:0-8701 GCA_964460025.1 uncultured Hungatella sp. | reverse complement strand
TCAGATACAGGATGCTCCACAGGTTATCCTCTGTGGAATGGGCAATGTCGTAGGTCAGATCCTCACGGATCTCCTCCTGGATCACGCCGCCGGAGAGCAGTGTCTCAAACTTGTCGTTGACGTTGAGCTGCGGATGGTCAATAAAACGCCGGATGACGTTGTTGTGGCTCGTGTCAATCCAGTAATTTCCGGGCTTCGCAGCCGGATCGGTCAACAGAGCATCCACATGATTGATTACATCCCAAGGACAATAGATTTCTTTGCCACCGAAGGTGTATCCATCATACCACCTTTTCATTTCGGGCAGCGTATCCTGTAATCCGGCAGCTTCCAATAATGCAGTCACTTCCGTCTCATTAAACCCAAAACAATCACAGTATTTCTTACTGGATATTGAATTGGAAATAAAATTGTTTGCTCCTGTGAAGATGCTCTCCTTTGCAATCCGAAGGCATCCTGTCACCACAGCGAATATTAGATTTGGATTGGATTTCCACGTCATGCCAAGGAACATTTTAATAATGTTCAGCATTTTCTTATAGTATCCGTTGTCACTGGCTTTCGCCAATGGAACATCATACTCATCAATGAGTAAGATCACTTCTTTACCGTAGTGTGCTTTCATCATGCGGAGCAGGGTGTCTAAAGCACACTGAATGTCCGTAGTATCTGCTTTTCTTGATTTTAATTCCAGGAAAACCTCTCTATCAGTCAAATCTACCCCGTCACTATCCGCTAAATATGCATGCTCAATACAGAGTTTTGAAACTGTTTTTTCCAAAATACCATACGCATCTTCAAAATCATCTCCCTGAACATCCTTCAGCGTTAAAAACAGCACCGGCCACTGATTCATCCATTTCGAACAAAACTCTGTGTCTTTCGAGATCTCAAGTCCCTCGAAAATCTTCTTGCTGTCCTTCCGAATATCGAAAAACTCTGCAAGCATGCTCATTGTAAGCGTCTTTCCAAAGCGGCGCGGCCTGGTAATCAAATTTACGTCAAATGTCCGATCCAGAAGCTCCTTAATGAATCCGGTCTTATCAATATAATAGCAATTGCTTTCCCGCACCTTTGCAAAACTGTCAATGCCATAGGGCAGATTCACTTTTGCCATTCTATCCACACTCCTTTCCCGGCTTATCCGGATTGACTGTCCAATTATGCTTATGCTAACATAAAACTCCTCCTGTTGCAAGAGGGTTTACGAGTAAATTTTCTGAATTTTCAGATAATTGTAAATGTCGGGGTAGCTGACTTGCACCCCGTTACTTCTGCCGTTTTTTCAAAAAATAATTCCAGTAAAAAAATCCGCTTCCTGCCTTCCAGGCTTTCAGATGTTCGGAAACAATGGCCTGATAAGCATGAGCCTGTCAATGTTTGTTCCGTATGTTTTTATCTCCCCATCCCGAAACGCATTCTCCATAAATTTGCGGGTATATAGAATTCTTTGTATTCCTTCTTAGTAATCAAACACCATATCCTTTATCCCTCCGTCAGATCCTTCTCTTCATAAGGCTTATTCCAGGAACCGATCTCAATCAGATTCCCCTCCGGATCAGCAATATAGCAGCTTCTCGGTCCCCAAGGCTCAAGTTCCGGCTCAAGCACAGATATCGCGCCGTTTTCTACAGCCTTCTTGTATACCTCATCTACCTCTTCAAATGTATCAACATACAGCGCCATTTCAAAATGTCCGTTCAAACCCTTGATATATTCATATCGCCGACTTGTCATCTTCTCAAAATCCTTTCTGCCGTAAAGCAGAAACAATGTTCCGTCCTTCACAAGGTAAACATTAGACGTATTCTCTTCTTCCTTTATTTCAAATCCGAGAACGCCTCTGTAAAAACGGATCATCTTTGCCATATCATCAACAAATAATCCGAAACCATCTAATCTCATTATGCTAATCCTCCATAGATTTTTAATGTTTCTTCCGCCTTCCTGCGGATAATGTCCCGCGCTTCTTTCGGCTCCAGCACCTCTGCCTTTGCCCCAAATGTCATGAGCCATGTCACAAGGTTTTCCATATCCGTATAATCCGCCGAAAAGAACAGCCTTCCATCATCCGCTTCTGTAAAGCAACGTGGCCCGAATTCTTCAACCAGTCGCCACTTCATATCCGGTGTGAAAAGAGCTTTTACCTTAATCCCGCCCGGAAATATTTTCTCACCTGACAGATCAGGCATCGGTACATCTCTGCATACAAATCCCTGCTCTGCTTCAGCAACCCGATCCATACGGTTCAACTTGAATAACCTGTAATCTTCACGGTCTGAGCACCTCTCCGTTCCACTCCGGTCGGCACAGGACAGGTCTCCACCGGAGACCTTGTGCCCCCATACATACCAGCTTGACCATTGGAAAACCAGATAATACGGTTCTATCGTCCTGTTACTTTCTCCGGTCGGTGCATAATACTTAAACTCCAGAAGATGTCTGTTTTCTATAGCGTCTTGGATCACCTCAATTTTAGGAGCAAGAGAACCTTTATACCAGGATGACAGATCGATCAGCATGGATTCTTTGCCGCTAATGAATTCAGATGATCCGGCCTGAATCTTTTCCATCAACCGGCCATAGTATTTGCTGCCGCTCACACTATCCAGACTCCGCAGTCCCGTAAGAATCATCTGCATATCTTTGGAAGTCAGAATCGTCCTATCCATACGATATCCGTCCATAATACTGATACCACCACCAGTACCCTGAGTAGTCCTTATAGGAATACCCGCTTTGCAAAGATCTTCAATATCTCGATTTATTGTCCTGCGAGATACCTCAAACCTTTCCGCCAGTTCAGGAGCCGTTGTCTTTTCTTCCTGCAGTAAGATCGACAATATCCCGATAAGCCTGTCTATCTTCATAATCTCTCACGCTCCGTTCATATCATAGCAAACTCAACAAGACAACAGTATGTCATGTTTATTATAGCAGTTAAAGATATTTTCGCAAACAATAAACAGCCATCCAATCCCGTTCTTCAGCCTTCCCCTTTCCGTATATTCGTTTCCCGATCCAATTCCCATAATTCCCGATATTTATTAACAGCAAAGAAAGCCTTTAATCCATCAGGTATGACCTCTCTGTCTTCATCAGCCTCCATCCGCCGGAAACCACCCCAAATCAACACTTTTGCCCAGATCCCAGCTATCCCATCCAATCCAGTTGGGATCACCTACGGTATCCAGTAGCAGTTTATAATTCCAGTAAAAATATCCGCTCCCTGCCTTCCAGGCTTTCAGCTGTTCGGAAACAATGGCCTGATAGATTTCCTTTTTCTCATCCGGCGTGAACTTTTCTGCATTTTCCGAAAAATCCAACCCATTCAGCATACTTTGGCCGCCGTGGGTATCCATACCTACCGCATAAGAATTGAACATACACCATTCCCCGCAGATTACAGGGACATATTCCTGCACCTCTGCAAAATCCCTGGCAAAATGCTCACGGATATACTTCCGATATCCTTCTACACTCTGCTCGCAGCCGTCAAGTTCCGCCACCATCAGGTACAAATGGGTATCCAGCATAACATTTTTAAATTTGCTCTGACCCAGAAACTCCTTCCACGCCTTCATCTGAAACCCGTCATGAAATATGACGGCCTTATCCTCATCCATATGACGGCGGATCCGCTGATAGGCATCGGTATAAAACTGATGCAGGAACTCAAGAGTATTCGGTCTGCTTCCTGCTGCAAGCTCTGCGTCCACCGGAGGATACCTTTTGGAAATATCCATGCTTTCCCACATAGGTTCCGTAATGGGCTCATTAATCGGTTCGATTCCCAGCAGGCACTCATGTTTCCCATAGCGCTCTGCCAGCTTTTCCAGCACATTCAGAACGAATTCCACTTCCTCTGGCGTCTGGCTCCATTTACAGACGCCTGAGATTCCGCCATTATCAAAACCATTTTGGCTTAAGGGAGCCGTATGCAGGTCAATCAGGATTTTTAAACCGTATTTTCCAGCCCATGAAAAAGCCTTGTCCAGTTCCTCAATGCATCCGATAAAAGGCGGGCGGTCGCCGAAAATAAAATATGGCACCGGAATCCGGACCGCATTCATCCCCATCCGCTTAATACAGGCAAAATCCCTTTCAGAAATATACTCGCTGCGATGCACTTTAATCCGTGCTTCGTAAACTTCAGGTGAAAGCTGCCTTGGCAGATAATACTCATCTTCCGCTGTGGTTCCATCAAACAGCGCAGGACTCATCCACTTTTCCAAAACAAGCCAGTTCCCCAGATTCACACCTTTAATATACATACCATCACCCTTTCTTTATTCATAGAGCATTCTCTTATCTTCCTCAATCTATAAAGCTGCACTCTGCCTCCATGGCCGCGAAGCCAAAAGCTGAGCTGCCATGTTTACTCCACATCCGCCTCATCGTCCGCCTGATAATCAAAGAAATCAAAATCGGCCGTATGGCTGTGGGTCATACGGTCCCCGCAGGTGATTCCCACAAACGTGCCGGTAAATTCCCCAAATTCCGAATACTCGTCGGAAAGCTTTGAAATGTCAAACTTCGGCCCGATGTCCGCATAATCCTTTCCATCCAGGGACCACTGAAACTGAGTATCACGCCCGCGGATATTCAGGCGCATCCAGATATCCTTTCCGTCTTCCACAAAGGTGCGCGTACTGTTCGTATCATGATACTCCCGCTTCACGCCGTTCTCCAGCTGAAGGACGCTGATGGCACTGTGGTTCAGGCTTTCACTGAAATATTTATACAGATATAAGAAATTCATATTGTCATAATATAAAATCAGTCCTGCCGTATGCTGGTAGCTTAATGGAGTAAAATCCAATTTTGTGGTAATGGTTGCCTGCACGCTGGTCAGCTTCCTTGCCAGCAGGCTGACTTTATTCAGGGAGCAGCCCGATTCCTGTCCGCGCAGCCTTGCCCATCCCGGGCGGGAAGTTAAGTCCACAAAGGTTTTTGGATCAATGCGGGGCGCATAATAGCCGATGTGGAGCTGAGGAGCATCAAAATCATCATGGACAGGCAGCTTTTCCATGGGAACTTCCGGCAGCATGCTGGGCTGGACAAATTCTTCTGCCAGATTCCCGCCGCTCTCCATCCTAAGCCAGCCGTCCTCGGTCCATTTCATCCGCTGAATTGCCGTCTCCCGTCCCAGAGTACAGCGAAGCTCAGGGACAAAGGGCCGGGATGTCAAGTGAACCATCCAGACTTCACCGTTAGGCAGTTCTACATAACTGGCATGGCCGGATTTCTGAAGCTTGCTGTCAGGGTTATAATAGCGGGGCTTCAAATGGTCCCAGTCTCCCCGCTCATTGACTTCCCCCGGGCAAGATGTAAGGATAGGGTTGCAGGGATCCGGCTCATAGGGGCCCCAGACATTTTTGGAGCGCCCCATGGTTACGCTATGGTAATAGCCGGTTCCTCCTTCCGCACACATAATGTAGTAATAATCCCCCCGCTTTGTCAGGTGGGGCGCCTCAATGCATCCCCGGTCAGTGCCGCCGCGCCAGAACCGTTTTGGCATCCCCAGCACTTTTTTTGTCTTTGGGTCATACTCCATAATACTGATGGGACCAGGCTTTTCATATTCCGTCCGTGTTTCCCACTCCAGGGCAACTACATATTTCTTCCCATCGTCATCATGAAAGAGAGACGCATCAAAGCCTGTGGAATGGAGATAAACCGGTTCGCTCCACGGCCCCTTTAACTCTTTGGCCGTAATCAGATAATTGTCCACATCAAAATAGCGGGCATTCATAGAATTCATCACGCCGTATACCACATAAAACAAATCCTCAGCCTCACAGTATGTAAGGCACGGCGCCCAGATTCCTTTGGCAGACGGCAGCTTTTTCAAATCAGGATTTTCCGCATTCTGCAAGGCGTGGGAGTACAGCTCCCAGTTTTTCATATCTTTTGAATGATAGATGGGGATGCCGGGAAACCATTCAAAAGTGGATACCGCAATATAGAAATCATCGCCTTTCCGGCAGATACATGGGTCAGGATTAAACCCCGGAAGAATAGGATTCCGAATCATTTTTTGTTCTCCTTTCAATTTATGGCTCTTTCATGTTTTTTCATTTGTCCCACTGTTCTTTTCAGGAACCGCCTTCCGTCACCGGGACTGATTTTACTTATTTTCACCAGGATTGGCTCCACGGGCATTCAGATCCGCTATAATTCCGGCAAATTCCTTATCCAGATGCCAGAACATCATAATAATCAGGCAAATCACATAAACGGCAATGGGAATCCACACAAAGCAGATGCGAATCGAAGTCAAGGCAGAAGCGGTCTGCACCGCAGCCTCCCCCACATAGCCGCCAATTTCCAGAATCAGCCCCAAAAGCGCAGAGCCTACGCCATTACCGATTTTATACCCGAAACTGCATGCACTGTTGACCAGCCCTTCCGTACGGTAGCCTGTTTTCCATTCACCGTAATCAATGGTATCCGAAACCATAGCCCACATCGTCGCGCCGCCGCAGGCATTTCCAATCCCGCGGATGATGCTGGAAATCACAATCATGCTCATGGCGCTTCCAAAGAAGTTCAAGAGAAGCATACCTGCCGTATTTAACACCAGGCCCATAGCAAATACATTTCTTTTTCCCAGCTTTTTCACCAGCATGGCGATGAAAAACATACCGGCAATCTGAACAATATTAAAAATACCATTAATGGTGGATACCAGATCCCGGTCACCCAAAATGTCTTTTGCATAGAAAACGGTTGTGCCGCCGTTTACGGAATAATTCAGGAAAAACAGCGCAAGGACGCAGGTCATCATAATCCAGTACTTGTTTTTAAACAGCGCCCGGATTCCCTCTTTGATTGGAACGTTCCTGGCCTTGCCATCTGCCGCAGCCGATGCTTTCACCCGTTCTTCGGTTCCAAAAAAATTAATCAGAAATGCTGCCACAGCCAATAAGCCAAGGACACAGAATGCTTTTGTCCATGCGGCGGCATTGTCTCCAAAAAATTCTACCAGCGGCAGCGTTACCATATTGATGGTCAGCGTACCTGCCGTTGCCAGCAGATTGCGGAAAATACTGAGAACGGAACGTTCGTATGGATCCTGGGTCATCAAAGCATTTAAAGATGAATACGGGACATTGATTGCCGTATAAATCACTGTGGAAGTCAGATTATAGGTGATAAACACATATACAAGCTTGGCTGCCTGTGTCCAGCCCACCGGTACGGAAAACAGGAGCACTCCGGACAAGGCAAATGGAATGCACATGCGCAGCAGCCAAGGCCTCGCCTTACCGAAACGTGACTTGGTACGGTCTACGATAATTCCCATAATGATATCGCTGATGCCGTCAAAGACACGGGAAACCATCATGATGGTGCCCACCGCCAGGGCGCTTACCCCTGCATAGTCCGTATAGTAAAAAAGCAGAAAAGCGGACATTGCGGTATAAATGATGTTACATCCATAATCCCCGCATCCATAGGAAAACCTCTCGATAATCTTGCCGGTAATTGTTTTTTCTTTTCGGTTCATATTAACCTCCTCTTTTCATTTTAAGCTTGTGCGGAATCGAAAAGAGAACCGCGTATTTCTCATTTCCATTCTGAATTTTCCCTTAAAATCCTTTGCGCTTTTGGATTTCTTATGAGAATATTATACAATTTGCCCTCTTTTTTTAAAGTACTTATATTCACGTATAAATAGGTTGATATTCACTTTTTTGGGAGTTGTTTTCCATTGTTATTTTGATTCATATTTCTGTAGTGCGATATTTCCATATTTATAGGTCAATATTCTCCTGAATTCTTGAAGAACTTTTCCGTTTATAATATAATGAAAGGGTAAAAAACGCTTTAAAATCTGTTAGGAGGTAACTATATGTATGGTCAGAACGCAGGTTCTAATTATGAGGTTATTTCTGTCCGGGAAGACACGCAGGTTCATTTCCGGACTTCTATCGACCCGGGAAGCTACATACCGCCCCACTGGCATGATGCAATCGAAATTGTTTACATGCAGGAAGGAGAGCTTACTTTTACGATTGAACAGCAGATATACCATCTGATATCCGGCCAGTGCATTTTAGTCAATCCCAATATCATCCACGCAACCAAATGCACCGCACCAAACAAGGCGATTATCTTTCAGATTCCCGTAAATTTTCTGGAGAATTATATCCCCAATGTGCGCCAACTGCTTTTTACGATTACGGACCCTGAAACAGATTCTATCTTGCGTACCAAACTGGATCTGCTGAAACAGACACTGGAAAAAATGCAGCTGATTAACGATTTGAAACCGGACGGGGGAATTCTCCGCTTCAACAGCCTGCTTTTTGAGGTCCTGTTCCAGCTCTACCATAATTTCAGTGTTCAGGTGTTCCATGCGGATGTGACCGGAAAAAATAAGGCGCTGAAACGATTGGCGCCTGTGCTGAATTATACGGCCAAACATTATAATCAGCCGATTTCAATAGAGGAAATTGCCGGGGTAGCCGCCCTGCAGCCCCGTTACTTCTGCCGTTTTTTCAAAAAATGTATGGGAGTCACGTTTTTGGAATATCAAAATGAACTGAAGCTGTCCTATATCTACCAGGATCTGCTTTCGACGGATGATAAAATCTCGGCCATATTAGAAAGGCACGGCTTCACCAACTACAAGTTATTCCGGCGTATGTTTGCCAAACATTTTTCTGCTACGCCGTCAAGGGTGAGGAAAGGC
>CAYWRB010000095.1:933-8718 GCA_964460025.1 uncultured Hungatella sp. | reverse complement strand
TCAAACCGGTAGGTGACGATCTTCTCTTTCAGCGGGTCAATCACCCAGTACTCCTTCACTCCCGCATTCCAATACTTGCGAAGCTTCAGGGTGTAATCCTTCTTCCCTGTGCTTTCGGAAATCACCTCCGCCACGAAATCCGGCGCGCCCTTCATCCCCTTTTCGTCCAGAAGCTCCGTATTGCACACAATGGATAAATCCGGCTGAACCACGGTCTTATCATCCTTATCCAGACGCACGTCAAAGGGAGCGGCATAGACACGGCACTTTCCCTTCTTCCTTCGGATATAATCCTTCACATAATAATGCAGCTCCCCCAAAACCTCCTGATGGATGCGTCCCGGCGCTGCCATATAGTAAAACTGTCCGTCAATCAGCTCCGCCCGGACCTTCTCCGGAAGCGCATAGTAATCCTCTGCGGTATATTCC
Organism: uncultured Hungatella sp.; assembly: GCA_964460025.1. Lineage (GTDB taxonomy): Bacteria > Bacillota > Clostridia > Lachnospirales > Lachnospiraceae > UBA3402. The sequence continues at coordinate 8,289 of CAYWRB010000095.1, read as the reverse complement.
GCCCCATAGCTTCTGGCTTCCTCCTGTACCATACTGACATAAGGACCATCCTCATCGTGGTAAAAATACATTCCCAACACGGTCTCCAGAGCCAGAAGGGTGCTGTACTTCGGCGACTTGGTAGCACCGCTGAATATCTTATTGACAGTCCCCAGAGGAACTCCCGACCGCTCCGCCAGTTCCTGATTCGTCAGATGCAGCTCCTTTTTTCTCTGCTTCATCTTTTCCAGATTCATCATGCCCTTTCCCTCCAAGATCGGTATTCTGTTCTTTTTCTATTCTTATTATACTTTAATTACCGTTAACGGTCAATAATTTTATCTTTTTTTATCATATTTTTTATATTACGGATATTTTATTCGCCATATTCCTCTTGAAAGAACTCCCTTCCTATGTTATGATGATTAACGATTTAACGAAACTTTGGAGAGAAGCAAATGAACCTGAATGTGATTGTAGTAGATAATTCTGCAGATTTAAAAGAAAGGCTGACAAGAATCTTAAACAGCATGGAGGGCATTACCGTATGCGGGAGTTTTGACGATGCCGTAGCCGCCATGCAGTATATTGAGGAACATCCCCTGGATCTGGTTTTTTCCGACGTGGTGATGCCAGACATCAGCGGAATTACTCTGGCTTCCACTATCTATAGCCGTCCCGTACATCCGGAGGTCGTTCTTCTGTCAGGAATTCCGGGATTCTCCCTGGAAGCCTGGAAAATCCGCTCCTTTGGTTTTATCATCAAACCTTATACCACGGCCCAAATCCGCGAAATCATAAAGCTTTACAGAAAGGCGAAAGAAGAAGGCTCTTTAGACAGTGACGTGGTACGGCAGGTATGACAATTGTATAAAACATTCGCCTGTACCTGCCGCTAAAATAATTTTATTGTCTTTCCTCTTTCTACTGGACGGATACTACCTTATAATCCTGATCCTCCACTGCCTTCTTCAGTACATCCTCGGAAATCTCCCCGCTTAAGGTAACTACGGCAGTTCCTTTCTCATGGCTTACAACCGCCTGGCTTACTTCCGGCAGGGCCTCCAGACACTTTTTCACCCTTGCCTCACAGTGGCCGCACATCATTCCCTCAATCTTCATGGTCTTTGTCATGGTTTTACTCTCCTTTTCATTTTTCTTATTTTTTATTTTTTTGTCTCTTTTTGAGCTTCTCATATCAAACAGGTTCAGCCTTAATGCGTTGGTTACCACACAGAAACTGGACAGGCTCATGGCTGCCGCGCCGAACATGGGATTTAGCTTCCAGCCAAAAATCGGAATCCATAAACCGGCTGCCAGAGGAATCCCTACCACATTGTAGAAAAATGCCCAAAACAGATTCTCATGGATATTGGTCAGAGTCGCCCTGCTTAAACGGATGGCTGCCGGAACGTCGCTCAGACGGCTCTTCATCAGCACCACATCCGCAGCGTCAATGGCCACATCCGTTCCGGCGCCGATGGCGATTCCCATATCCGCCCGGGTAAGAGCCGGCGCGTCGTTGATCCCATCTCCCACCATAGCCGTCTTTCCCTGCTCTTTCAAAGAACGGATCACCTGCTCTTTTCCGTCGGGAAGCACTCCTGCGATCACCTGGTCAACACCGGCCTGGGCTCCCACCGCCTGAGCCGTCCTCTCATTGTCACCTGTCAGCATAACCACGCGGATTCCCATATGCTGCAGTTCCCTCACTGCCTGTGGGCTGTCCTCTTTTATGGTATCGGCCACTGCAATAATTCCTGTAAGTTTCCCGTCACTGCTGAAAAACAAAGGCGTTTTTCCCTGTTCTGCCAGCCTTTGAGCCTGCCCCTTCATCTCTTCGGATACTTTGGACTCTCTGCTTATAAAAGCCAGATTTCCGCCCTGAAGCCGCCTTCCGTCTAAAACCGCTGTCAGCCCGTTGCCCGGCAGGGCCTGGAAATCAGAAACCTCCCGGGGCTTTATTCCCAGTTCCTCCGCCCTCTGCAATACCGCCTTGGCGAGAGGATGCTCGCTTTTCTTTTCCAGCGCACAGGCCATTTCAAAAAGCTCTCTCTCATCGAAACCTTCCGCCGGTATCATATCCGTCACTTTTGGCTCTCCGTTTGTGATGGTCCCTGTCTTATCCAGAGCTACAATCTCCACTTTTCCTGCTTCCTCCAGAGAGACCGCTGTCTTAAACAGAATTCCGTTTTTCGCGCCCATGCCGTTTCCTACCATAATGGCTACGGGCGTAGCCAATCCCAGCGCGCACGGGCAGCTGATAACCAGCACGGAGATTCCTCTGGCCAGCGCAAAGCCTATGCTCTGTCCCGCAATAAGCCAGACTGCCATGGTTACAACCGCAACGATAATAACCGCCGGAACAAATACCCCCGATACCCTGTCTGCCACCTTGGCAATAGGCGCCTTGGTAGCCGCCGCATCGCTGACCATCCGGATAATCTGAGAAAGGGTAGTATCCTCCCCCACCCTGGTCGCCTGACACTTGAGAAACCCGGACTGGTTCACCGTAGCCGCCGACACATGACTTCCCTCTTCCTTGTCCACAGGAATGCTTTCCCCTGTCAGAGCCGATTCGTTTACCGCGCTGCTTCCCTCCAGCACAATGCCATCCACAGGAATATTCTCCCCGGGTCTCACCACAAATATGTCCCCGCTTTGCACCTGAGCGATTGGCACCACAAGTTCTGCTCCGTCTCTCACCAAAACCGCCGTCTTCGGCGCCAGCTTCATCAGGCTTTTCAGCGCATCCGTAGTCTTTCCCTTGGAGCGGGCCTCCAGCATCTTTCCTACGGTAATCAATGTCAGAATCATGGCTGCAGATTCAAAATAGAATTCATGCATGTATTCCATGACCCCGGCCATGTCGCCTCTCATCTGCGCATCGGTCATGGCAAACAGGGCATAGGTGCTGTACACAAAGGATGCCATGGAGCCTAATGCCACCAGGGTATCCATGTTGGGCGCCCTGTGCCACAGGCTTTTAAAACCGCTGATAAAAAATTTCTGATTAATCACCATAATAATGGCGGACAGAATCAGCTGCAAAAGCCCCATAGCCACATGGTTTCCTTCCAGCACCGCCGGTACCGGCCAGTTCCACATCATATGCCCCATGGAAAAATACATCAGTACAATCAGAAACCCCAAAGAAGCCAGAAGGCGCTTTTTAAGAACCGGCGTCTCCCTGTCCTTAAGCAGTTCCTCTCCCGCTGCCCCTCCGCCCTCTGCCGGCACAGCGGCTGTGCCTGCCCCGGCGCCTCCTTCAGCCGTCCTTCCTTTTTCTTTCTTGGCCGCACCGTATCCGGCCTGCTCCACTGCCTGTATCACCGCTTCCGCCGAGGCCGTTCCTTCCACCCCCATGGAATTGGTCAGCAGGCTGACCGAGCATGACTCCACGCCCTCCACCTTGGAAACCGCCTTCTCCACACGGGCGCTGCAGGCCGCACAGCTCATGCCCGTCACAATATATTGCTCCATGAATCATTCCCTCTCTTCTTTTTAGAGTACTCGCTTCCTGTTTCCGTTTCACTTCATCAATTTCTGAAGTACGGCAACCAGCTCATCCACCGTCTCTTCCTTCCCCTGCCGGATGTCATCTGCCACACAGGTTCGGATATGGTTGGCTAAAAGGACTTTATTAAAGCTGTTTAAAGCCGCATTCACCGCCGCAACCTGAACCAGAATCTCCGTACAGTATACATTCTTTTCCACCATCCCTCTGATTCCCCTTACCTGTCCCTCAATCCGGTTTAATCGGTTAATCAGATCCCGGTACTCCTTTTCAGAGCGCTCCTTTGTCTTATGGCAGCAGTTATATTCCTCCTTCATCCGAAAGCCTCCTGACTTTGGTAATGTACTTTTATAGTACCGCTCCGGTTACTGTTCAGTACTATGTTCTGCAATTTCTCTTATATTATATACCCCCCGTGGGTATATTTCAAGTATTTTTTATGAAATTCAAGATAAAATTCTGCGTTACAAGCCTGTGCCATAGAGTATCCCTCTTGTTTCACCCTAGCCGATATGTTAAAATAGAATAACGTAAACCAAATTTTGCAGGAGGCTTTTATGAAAGAGGAATGTCTAATCTGTCAATCAGCTTTGGAATATCTCAACGAAGACATTGAAATGGAGTGTGTCATTTGCCATAAGAAAGAAAACAGTAAAACACGGTGTGTAAACGGACATTATGTCTGTAATGAATGCCATATGCAAGGCATTGACAGCGTCCTGGGCGCCTGTTTATCTGAAACTTCAAAGAACCCGATAGAAATTTTGAATAAACTGATGAGCCTCCCGTTTTGCCATATGCATGGACCGGAACATCACATCATGGTTGGTGCCGCCCTTCTAACAGCATACCAAAACGCAGGAGGTAAGGTTGATTTGGAAAAATCACTTTTAGAAATGCAGAGAAGGGGGAAAGGAGTACCTGGCGGAGCTTGTGGATTTTGGGGTGCCTGCGGTGCGGGCATCAGTTCCGGAATCTTTATTTCAATCATTACTGCCTCTACTCCTCTAATGGAGGAACCCTTTGGCCTTTCAAACAAAATGACAGCACGGGCATTACATGCGATTGGCGAAGTCGGCGGCCCCCGCTGCTGTAAAAGGGATTCCTATCTCTCAATTTTACAAGCCATTGATTTTGTGAAAGAACATATGGGAATTCAAATGGAAAAACAGGATATCCTATGTGGTTTTTCTGCAAAAAATAATCAGTGCATCGGAAAAAGATGTCCCTTTTCTAAGCTGGCAGAATCTTATTGATTGGTGGAGGAGGTCTGTGATTTGCTATATGATGAAATCATTTATGCCATTGAAAATGAAACTGCTATAGAACAGAAGGTATTTGAACATGAACAGATCAGCAAGACAAATGCTAAAAAAATAACATTTGAGCGTATTCAGTTCCTAAAATGCCGGCTTCCGGATAATGATTTTGAGGGCGGAGAGTTCATGGATGTGGTATTTGATGGCTGCGATTTGAGCAACTGTCATTTTAAAAATACATATTTTAAAAATTGCAAATTCTTAAACTGTAAAATGGATGGCTCTTCCTTTGGATCGGCCTTATTTAAAAATACAAGAATGGAGAACTGCAGCTGTTTATTTTGCAATTATGTATCAACTCTTTGGGAGAATACGGTAGCATCGGACTGTAATATGGAACAAAGTTTTCTCTCAGAGGTAACATTTAAAAAACCAATATTTCATAATATCAATTTTACCGGCGCAGATTTCTTTAAGACAAAGTTAAAAGGAATCGATCTGTCAGACTGTATGATAAGCGGCCTGATGGTTTCCGATACCTATGGGGAACTGGCAGGAGTAAAGGTTAATATCTATCAGGCAGCCGAACTGGCCAAATTATTAAAAGTCCAAATTGTATAGTTTTTCTTTTGTATCACAGTAAAAGCAGGCTGACAGATACCGCTGCCAACCTGCTTATAAAATCTGTTCACGAATATAATTTTACTGGTTCCCTTACTCTCATATATCCAATTCCGGAGGCACATCCAGCTCTTCCGGCACATATTTTCCGTTCTTCTTGCGCTGCCGGACACACTCTGTCAGCAGATACTCAATCTGCCCGTTGACGGAACGGAAATCGTCCTCTGCCCATGCGGCTATGGCATCATACAGCTTCTTGGACAGCCGCAGAGGCACCTGCTTCTTATCGTCCGCCATATCAATATAAACTCCCTGAATTGACGATGGGCTGCGGATCATGATTCCCGCACAGAACCACCAGAAGATTGGAGACCATGGCAGCCTTGCGTTCTTCGTCCAGCTGCACCACGTCCTTTTCGTTCAAACGTTCCAGAGCCATCTCCACCATCCCTACGGCACCGTCCACAATCATCTTGCGGGCATCAATGATGGCGGATGCCTGCTGGCGCTGAAGCATCACGGCGGCAATCTCCGGCGCGTAGGCAAGATACGTAATCCTGGCCTCCACAATCTGGATTCCGGCCTCCTCCACCCGTTTCTGGATCTCATCCCGGATTCGGAGGGAAACCACCTCGCTGGAGCCTCTTAAGCTTCCCTCATCCGCCACGCCGTCCCCGGTGGTGTCTACATTGGGAGACACGTCATAGGGATAGATCCTGACTACCTGCCGCAGGGCGCTGTCGCACTGCAGGGATAGGAATTCCTTATAATTATTTACATTGAACACAGCCTTTGCCGTATCGACGATCCTCCAGGTTACGGCAATTCCGATTTCAATGGGATTTCCCAGACAGTCATTGATCTTCTGCCTGCTGTTGTTGAGGGTCATAACCTTCAGGGACAATTTTTTGTTTCCATAATCCGCCGGCATGCTGACGCTCTGGCCGCCGTTTGCCGCAGCTGCCACTCCTCCTGCATCGGACACATCTCCGCTCTGACTTAACTTTGTCTTGGATGCCGGATTGACTCCCACACAGAACGGATTGACAAAATAAAAGCCGTTCTCCTTTAAGGTGCCTATATACTGCCCAAACAAGGTCAGAACCAGTGCCTCCTGAGGCTTCAGAACCTTAAGGCCCAGCAGCAGGATCCACCCGGTACTGACGAACAGGATGCTTACTGCCAAGCCGGCAATATTGATAAAAGAACTCCCCTGATGTTCTATGCTGAGTGCGGAAATGATTAGTATCACAATGGCTGTGACATAGGCCAGAAGAACTGCCAGAAGGACTGGCATGCCGTTTTTCTTACCGCTTAGAATTTTCTCCTCCATAATATGATTCTCCTTTGCTTTCTTTATGATATCAAAATCATATCACACTGATTCAAAAAATGCAAGAACTTTTTAAAAAAAATCCCGAAGTTCATCTCTGAACCTCGGGACTCATAATCGCCTGATATAAAAATTACTTCAATGTAACCTTTGCGCCTTCTGCTTCCAGCTTGGTCTTCATCTCTTCTGCCTCTTCCTTGGAAACGCCGGCCTTCACTACCTTCGGAGCGCTGTCTACTACGTCTTTTGCTTCCTTTAAGCCTAAGCCGGTAGCTTCGCGGACAACCTTGATAACTTTAACCTTGTTAGGACCAACCTCGGTCAGTTCAACATCGAACTCGGTCTTCTCCTCAGCCTCTGCTGCCGGACCTGCTGCTGCTGCCACAACAACACCTGCTGCTGCGGATACGCCGAACTCTTCCTCACATGCTTTTACTAATTCATTTAACTCTAAAACAGATAACTCTTTGATAGCTTCGATAAACTCAGCGGTTGTTAACTTTGCCATTATAATATACCTCCGTATGGTTTTTTATTGTTTGTTTTCTAATATTCGTTAAGAAACTCATGCCTCTGCTTTTGCTTCTGCAATCTGATTCAGTACACGAGCCAGGTTGGTGATCGGTGACTGAATGCTGCCAAGCAAT
>CAYWRB010000095.1:0-923 GCA_964460025.1 uncultured Hungatella sp. | reverse complement strand
GCAATTTGCCCAAAAGTACTTCTCTGGATGGGATTGTAGCGATTACCTGCATACCTTTTGCATCGTAGTAGGTTCCCTCTACAACACCGCCTTTAAACTCCAATTTGTTTGCAGTCTTAGCGAACTCTGCCAGGATTCTTGCCGGAGCGGTTGCATCTGTCTTGGAAACGGCCAATGCCGTAGGTCCTTCCAGATTTGCGTCCAGAGCCTCAAACGGAGTTCCCTTTGTTGCAAAACGAATCATGGTGTTTTTGTATACTTTGTAAGTAATTCCTGCTTCTCTCAACTGTTTACGCAGCTGTGTATCCTGCTCTACAGTCAGGCCCCGGTAATCGACAACAACAGCTGTTGCCGCACCGTCAAGAAGTTCGGAAATCTCAGCAACCACAGGCTGCTTTAATTCAACTTTTGCCATGAATGATCTGCCTCCTTATATTAGTTTCGTATCGCCGACTTTATAGATACAGGCTTCTATGATATAATAAAAACCTCTCTGCCAGGAAGACAGAGAGGTATACTTATCACAAAAATAAATCCTCTGCGTATCCTCGGCAGGCGTATTCAACTTATGCCTTGCGGCACCTGCTGTCTTCGGCACTCAATACTTTATTACCTTATCATAATCTATCTGTGTTGTCAACAAAAAAGTAAAATCAAATATCAGCCGATCAACCGATGATCTTGCTTACGTTCAGCTTCACGCCTGGTCCCATGGTGGAAGTGATGGTAGCGCTCTTGATATATGCGCCCTTCAAGGTACTTGGTTTTGCTTTGATGATGGCATCCATAAGCGTCTGGAAGTTGTCCGCCAACTGTTCTTCTGTGAAAGAAACTTTTCCTACTGGCACGTGGATAATATTGGTCTTATCAAGTCTGTATTCGATCTTACCGGCTTTGATATCATTGATGGCTTTGGTCACATC
>CAYWRB010000094.1:0-8787 GCA_964460025.1 uncultured Hungatella sp. | reverse complement strand
GCATTGGCCGGAGACCCTTCCCTGATTCTGGCGGACGAACCTACCGGCGCTCTGGATTCCAAGACCAGCCGGGAGGTTCTGGATTTTTTAAAACAGCTGAATCAGGAAGGCAACACCATCGTCATGATTACCCATGACAGTTCCATTGCCCTGGAAGCCAGGCGGGTGGTGCGGATTCATGACGGACAGATAAATTTTGATGGAGATGTGAAAGAATATGCTGCAATCCTTTAAACTGGCACTAAAGAGTATAAGAAGCAATAAAATGCGTTCCTTTCTCACCATGCTTGGCATCATCATCGGCGTGGCATCGGTGATTATCCTGGTAAGCCTGGTAAATGCCTATATGTCCTACATGACGGAAAGCTTCGCCAGCCTGGGAACCAATCAGATCTCCGTGAATATGATGAATATGTCCTCCAGAACCGTTTCCGTGGAGGAAATGTACGGTTTCTATGAAGGGCATGGCGACATATTTGACAATATGACTCCCATGGTATCCGTCAGCACGGTTGTAAAGCACAACAATGATTCCATGTCCTCTACCAGTGTTTCAGGGGTCAGCGAAGAGTATCTGAACATCAAAGGATTTGATCTGGAAGCCGGAAGGAACATTCAATATTCCGACATTGTCTCCAGACAGAAAGTATGCGTCATCGGCTGTTATGTGGCAAATGAACTGTATGGCAGTGCCGATAAAGCGCTGGACCAGACCATAAAAATCGGAGGATATGGATTTCGGATCGTGGGAGTTGTCAAGAGACAGGATGAAAGCGCCATGGATGACGGAGGAACCGATGATTTTGTCTGGATGCCCTACAGCTGTGCCGTAAAAATGGCCCGGAATGCCAATATCAGCAATTATACCTTTACCATCCGGGATTTGTCCGCTGCCGACAGCGCAACCATTTTGATCGAAGATTTTCTGTATGAAACCTTTAAAAATGATGACTTTTATAATGTAACTGCCATGAGTGAAATGCTGGACTCCTTAAATTCCATGATTGCCATGGTATCCGCCGGATTGGGAGGCATCGCCGGTATCTCTCTTCTGGTAGCCGGCGTAGGAGTCATGAATATCATGCTGGTGTCTGTGACGGAACGCACCAGGGAAATTGGCATCCGCAAGGCCCTGGGCGCCAGAAAAGCAGTGATTCTGCAGCAGTTCGTCATTGAAGCCGCAGTTCAGAGCGCTCTGGGCGGCATCATCGGGATTCTGCTGGGCAGCGTAACCACCACGGCGGTGGGAGGGCTGGCAGGCCTTAATGCCACCCCCACTCCGACGGCAGTGCTGATTTCCTTCAGCGTGTCGGTATCCATTGGACTGTTTTTCGGATATATGCCTGCCAGAAGAGCCGCCAGCTTGAATCCCATCGACGCCCTCAGAAGCGAGTAAGAAAAGCCCTGATTACGCCAGGGACAAAGCCACCTTCATCATATTGGTAAAGGTGGTCTGCCTCTCCTCAGCCGTAGTCACCTCCCCGGTAATCTCCGAGTCGGAAATCGTAACGATACAAAGGGCATTCGCTCCCGCTGCCGCCGCATTGCTGTAAAGGGCAGCAGCCTCCATCTCCACAGCCAGGACTCCCATATCCGTCCATGTCATGCCGCCGCTTACCTGTTTCTCCGGCCCATAGAACATATCCGAACTTAAGATATTCCCCACATGGTAGTTAATCCCCAGTGCCTTGGCACTTTCCACCGCCTTGGACAGCAGTTCATAACTTGCAATACAGGAATAATCCCCCGGAAGTCCAAACAGCCGCACATAATTGGACGTGGTACAGGCTCCCATGCCAAACACCATATCCCTCACCTTACATTTTGGGTTCAGTGCTCCCGCCGTCCCCACACGGATCAGATTCTTACATCCATAAAAATGAATCAGCTCATGAGAATAAATCCCAATAGAAGGGCATCCCATTCCGGTTCCCATAACCGACACCGGCTTTCCCTCATACTTCCCGGTAAAGCCCAGCATATTCCTGGTAGCATTAAACTGCTTCACATCCGTCAGAAAATTGTCTGCAATAAACTTCGCCCGCAGCGGATCCCCCGGAAGTAAAATCGTCTCCGCGATTTCTCCCTCAAGCGCCTGAATATGAGGGGTTGGTACCTTTGAATTTGCCATAAATATCTCCTCCTTTTATTTTAATGAGCACTCTTGGAAACTTCCCTGCATCCATCTTTGCGGCTAAGTTTCCAAGAGACTTGCCTGCTATAGCCTCACCTTCGTCCCCTTCCCGTCTCTCTTGGCTGCCTTCAGCCGGTTAAGCTGAATCTCCTTCTTCTTATAAACCGCCACCTGATCCTCATTCACCAGATACAGGTTCTCCAGCTCGTCATCCCTCTCCAATTTCATCCCCCGAACCCCCTTAGAGTTCTTCTTCATCTCCGAAATCTCCGCCCCGTCAAACCTGAGAAAATACCCGTTCACCGTCTGCAGGACCACATCACCCTCAGCCGCCAGCCGCACGGTCACCAGCTTATCATCATCCTGGAACTTAGTAGAAGCCACCATCCGGTTATTGGTAATAAATTCCTCTGCCGGAACCATTTTCACAAGAGCCATCTTCGTGGCAAAAATCAGCTGTTTTCCCATCATCTGTTCCAGACTGGTCAAAAACAGAATCTTCTCCTTCGTCCCGTCATACTTACTGATATTCTCAATCGGCGTCCCCTTCTCCCGAAGCTTCCCAAAAGGAACATCCGCCACCTTCACCTGATGCATGCTTCCCACATCCGTAAACAGACAGATCTTGTCCGTATTCATACACCTGAGCACATAAGGGTGTTCCCCCTCCACCGTCTCCTGATTCCTCTCATATGTATTTTTGTCCAGAAGCTTACAATACCCAAACCGGTCCATAATGAAGGCCACCTCCTGCACCTCCATGGGCGTCTCCACATAGACCGCTTCCTTGCCATCCTCAATATCCGTCATCCGAATCAGAGCAAACTCCTCCTTAATAGCGTCCAGATCCTCTATAATCACCTGATCCATGGCCTCTTTGCTCTTCAAAATCCGGCTGTACTCTTTAATCTTCTTTAAAGTCTCCTTATACTCCTTCTCAAGAGCCAGAATCTCCAGCCCAATCAGCTTATACAGCCTCATCTCCAGAATGGCCGTTGCCTGCTTCTCCGTAAAATGAAGCTTCTTCGCATCCTCCTCAAACCCGGCCGTCCGAAACTTAATCTTGCTGGTATCCCCAACCATCAGACAGGCCTTGGCATCCTTCAGATTCTTGGACCCCCTCAGCACCGCAATGATCAGATCAATCACATCGCATGCCTTGATAAGCCCTTCCCTGATCTCCTTCTTCTCCAGCTCCTTATCCAGCAAAACCTGATACTTTTTCCTGTTATTCACATACTGAAAATCCAGATAATTCTTAAGAATCCCCCGCAGATTCAAGGTCTCCGGCCTGCCGTCCGCAATCGCCAGCATATTAACCCCAAAAGTATCCTCCAGCTTCGTCTTCTTATACAGAATATTCTTAATTTTCTCTACATCCGCATCCTTCTTCAACTCCAGCACAATGCGGATTCCCTCTTTATTAGACTGGTTGGAAATATCCGTCACATCCGTCAGCTTCTTAGACTCCACCAGTTCCGCCACATCCATCAAAAACTTATTGATCCCGCTTCCAATCATGGTATAGGGAATCTGGGTAACCACCAGCTTGTCCTTGTCTGTCCTTCGCTTCCCCAGCTCTACTTCCACCCGTCCCCGCAGCTTAATCTTCCCGGTTCCCGTCTCATAGATCTCCAGCAAATCCTTTTTATTGGCAATAATCCCCCCCGTAGGAAAATCCGGCCCCGGCATCAACCGCAGCAGTTCCTCTGTCGAGATATCCGGATTGGCAATATAAGCCTTCACCGCATCAATCACCTCTCCCAGATTGTGAGGCGGAATGCTGGTACTCATCCCCACCGCAATCCCCTCCGCCCCATTAATCAGCAGATTAGGCACCCTCACCGGAAGAACCTCCGGCTCCTTCTCCGTCTCATCATAATTAGGCACAAACTCCACGGTCTTATCCAGATCCTTTAAATACACTTCCTCCGCGAACTTTTCCAGCCTGGCCTCCGTATAACGCATAGCCGCAGCCCCATCCCCCTCGATAGAACCAAAATTGCCATGCCCATCCACCAGCGCCATACCCTTCTTAAAATCCTGGGACATCACCACCAGCGTCTCATAAATCGAACTATCCCCATGAGGATGATATTTACCCATGGTATCACCCACAATACGCGCCGACTTCCGATGAGGCTTATCATGCCCCAATTTCAGCTCGCTCATATCATAAAGCACCCGCCTCTGAACCGGCTTCAGCCCATCCCTAGCATCCGGAATCGCCCTGGCCGTAATCACACTCATGGAGTAATTCATGAAGCTGCGCTGCATCTCCTCCGAATATTCCGTAGTCAATATCTTTTCCGCCATTACGCATCAACCTCCGCCTCTTCCGCATGATCATAAATAAACCTTCTCCGCGGCGGCACATCACTCCCCATCAAAAGCTCCGTAACCTCCGACGCCAACCGTGCATCCTCAATCTCCACCCGTTTCAACACCCGATTCTCCGGATCCAAAGTCGTCTCCCAAAGCTGGCTGGCATCCATCTCTCCAAGTCCCTTATACCTCTGCAGAATAAACTCCCCCGTATGGCTCTTCCGGTATCTCTCCAATTCCTTCTCATCATACAGATACTGCTCCTGCCCCTTTTTCGGAATCACTTTAAACAGCGGCGGCATAGCAATATACACATGTCCATTATAAATCAATTCCGGCATAAACCGATACAAAAATGTCAAAAGCAGAGTATCAATATGACTCCCATCCACATCCGCATCCGTCATCAGAATAATCTTATGATAACGCAGCTTACTGATATCAAAATCATTCCCATACCCTTCGGAAAAACCGCACCCAAATGCATTGATCATGGTCTTAATCTCCGCATTGGCCAGCACCTTATCCATAGACGCCTTCTCCACATTCAAAATTTTCCCTCTGATGGGAAGAATCGCCTGATACATCCTGTTCCTGGCAGTCTTCGCCGAACCGCCTGCGGAATCTCCCTCCACAATAAAGATCTCACACTTCTGTGCATCCCTGCTCTCACAGTTGGCCAATTTCCCATTGCTGTCAAAAGAAAACTTGGATTTGCTCAGCATGTTGGTCTTGGCCTTCTCCTCAGCCTTCCTGATCTTGGCCGACTTCTCCGCACATCCGATAATCCCCTTCAGCACTTCCAGATTCCGGTCAAAATACAGCTCCAGCTCATCCCCGGTAATAGAAAACACCGCCTTCGTCGCATCCGCACTTGCCAGTTTCGTCTTGGTCTGTCCCTCAAAGATCGGATCCGGATGCTTGACAGCCACAATAGCCGTCATCCCGTTTCTGGTATCCGCCCCTGTAAAATTGGCATCCTTCTCCTTTAAAATCCCCAGCTCCTTTGCATAGCTGTTAATCATCATGGTAAACTTGGTCTTAAACCCTGCCAGATGGGTTCCGCCCTCCTGGGTAAAAATATTGTTGCAGAACCCCAATATATTTTCCTCAAAGGTATCCACAAACTGGAAGGCTGCCTCCACCTCGATCTGCTCCACCTTGCCCTTAAAATAGATGGGCTCATGAACAGGAGTCTTGTTGGCATTCAGCTCTTTCACATAGGCCACGATTCCCTCCGGCTCGCAGTAGACAATCTCCTCTTCCTCCCCGGCCCGTTTATTGGCATAGGTAATGGTCAACCCCGGATTCAAGTAAGCCGTCTCATGAATCCTGCTTTTTAACCACTCCGCCTTAAACCTGGTCTTCTCAAAAATACTCCCGTCCGGAAGAAAATTAATCTCCGTGCCCGTCTGCTTAGTCTTTCCCAGCACCGGAAGCAGACCATCCTTCAGATCTACTACCGGAATCCCCTTCTCATAAGCGTCATGGTAAATAAAACCGTTCTGGTAAACCTTAATATCCAGACGGGACGACAAGGCATTTACCACCGAGGAACCTACCCCGTGAAGTCCTCCGCTTGTCTTGTATGCCTGATTGTCAAACTTTCCTCCGGCATGAAGGGTAGATAACACCACCCGCTCCGCGGAAACGCCTTTCTTGTGCATCCCCACCGGAATCCCACGGCCGCTGTCTTTCACCGTACAGGATCCGTCCGCTTCCAAAGTCACCCACACCTGACTGCAGAATCCGGCCAGATGTTCATCCACCGCATTGTCTAATATTTCATAAATAAGATGGTTAAGGCCCTTGGTCCCAACCCCTCCTATGTACATTCCCGGCCTTTTCCTGACGGCCTCCAATCCCTCCAACACCGTAATGCTGTCCGCATTATATTGTGCCTTCGCCATGTTACTCCTCCATATCTGGTTCTTTTACGCCCGGCTTCCCCCTTCCTTTACCCTTCACGCAAAGCCCGGGGCCGGACTGTAACCTATATTATCACACAAATTGGAGACTTTGGCAAGTACTGGTGTTCAGGTAAAAATGTGAAAAAAATGACAGTTTTATGTCTTTCGCAAAACACAAACTGTCATCATCACATTGATTTTATTCGTTCCTTCTATGGCAGCATCTGCGGCGTGCGGAAGGTTACTCTGTCTATTATCTTTAAATGATATTTGTCTGCAAGTTCCTCTGCGGCAGCAAGGGCTTTTGGATTCCATACGGTTTCCGGCCGATGGGCATCGGCGCCAAAGATCACCTCATTGCCCACCTCTCCTGCAATCTTCCAGAAATTTTCGTTAGGATAATGCCGTTTATCCATAATTCCAAGGAAATTGATCTCCAGCGGGATTCCAAGCCTTTTGGCGCAGAGGCACAAACCGCCCATCCATTTTTCATAGATACTTTTGTCTCCCGTATAATTCATGAGATCCGGATGTGCAAAGTAAGTGAAGCACCCTGTCTCCAATGCCTCCTGTGACTGCCTGCAGTACCGCTCCAGCTGTCTCTCATCACACGTAGGCGTTCCACTGTACAAATCATGGATCTCATTGCCCAAGTAGTGCTGTCCAAGAAGGAAATATTCTATGGGGTACTGTGTGGTTGTCTCTAACAGCCTGGCAAAAAGTTCCGGATAATACTCGACCTCCAGCCCCAAGTGAATTTCAATGTCGTCTTTGTACTGGGCCTTCAGGTTCAGTACGGTGTCCACATATCCTTCTAACTGATCCATACTCATCTTTACGTTGCTGACATAGCCGTCCGGATAGGGCATCGGCGTATGGTCCGAAAATCCAAGAATCTTCAAACCGTGTTCGATGGCATTTTCTATGTATTCCTTCTCCGTTCCCGATGCATGTTTACACCGCCATGTATGTGTGTGATAGTTGGCAATCATCTCATCCTCCGTTTACAGTTCAATTATCATCCCGTCATATGCCGGTACTCATTATACAGCTTTGGAACCGTTAATTCAACAGCAAATTCTTCTAGCCTGTGTCGCAGTTCAGACAATGAACATCACTCCCATAGAGGACATTGATTATCTGATTTAAACATAAGCTGCAGCTATTCCTTTTTGGAACAGGTACAGCTTTATATTTCATATGTCTATCGTACAACAAAGGCAGATAACCGAAGTCACCTGCCTGTCTATTGTGAATGAAACAGGTGGGGTGGCACTCCCACATCTCTTTTAAGACCCATAAGGCGTGACGGCCGCCTGTTCCGTCCTCAGATTTCATTCAATATAGCTTACTCATTTATTAACACAATTATACAATATTTAAATACAAAGTCAAGTATTTTGTTTATAAATATCCCTATGACCATTCCAGGCCCAGGCTCTTCCTTTGTCTATATAATTTGTTAATTGTGCGTCCATGATGGGATACATAGTACGGTATGACAATGCTCCGGCAGAAGAGATCCTTATAGCAACAGAAACATGAGAAGAATATTTTTTAATAAATGAAATACTATTATCTTTAGGATGAACACTTAAATAATCCGGATTCTCAATAATTGATGGTATTTGTTCCAGACAATTATAAAACTCATTATCTGAAATAAAGTCTTTTTTATGCAATTCCGTATGTTTTATCCTGTCTTTCCAAAAAAGAATATCTGTATCAGAACTAAGAATTCCTGATAAATGCGAAACCTTTTTAATCAAAAATGCCGCCATTTCAGGATTTATTCTTCCGAGAGATATGCAGTTCTTTCCTTTTTCAAAAACGGAAATATCAAGTATTTCTGCCATACCATAACCTTTCAATTCATTCTAAAAGCTTATATTTCCTGAAGTTTTATAAACTCCCCCATCCTCTGTGCTATCTGCTCATATTCCGACGCCTCCACAGGCTCTTTTCCCTCCCATGCCAGCGCCTCATTGATATCAAAAGACATTTTGTCTTCCTTCACAAACAGAGGAATTCCGATTCCTCCGCCTTCTCTATTCCGCACATCCTCATAGATGGCCGCATGGTCCCGAATCCCAAAGAATTCACGCATATTGGCCGTATTGGAAATAACGTCAATATATTCATACCGAACCTCCTTATCCGCAAAAATCTTCTTCATTGCCATACAATCCCGGCAGATATCCGCACCATATACCTTTAACGTCATTTTCCATCCCTGGCCTTTCTGTCACTATGTGATATTAATGTTGTCTATTTCCCATACATTTTTAATTCTTCGATCAATTTCCATAAATTACATCCTATGCATTCCACCAATTCATCTTCATCATTAGGAAACTTTTTTGCCTGAATGACTGCTTTATCAATATAAGGCAAATATCTTCTGGCAAAATTAATACC
>CAYWRB010000093.1:4721-8844 GCA_964460025.1 uncultured Hungatella sp. | reverse complement strand
AATCAATCTCCAGGCGGCCACTGCCTATAAAAATGCGGATGAATTGGGAATGACTCTGGGGCCTACCATCGGCATGATCAGCAACATCGGCCTGGCGGCCATCGGCATGGGCGGTGCGGCGCTGTATCTGTATCATCTGGTAAATTTAGGACAGATATCCAGCTTCATCCTTTACAGCCGAAAGTTCAGCGGCCCCATCAATGAGATTGCCAACATCACCAATGAAATCTTCAGTGCCCTTGCCGCTTCGGAACGTATCTTTCAACTGCTGGACCAACCGGAGGAGGTAAAGGACCTGTATGACGCGACAGTCCTGAATGACTGTAAAGGAGATGTAAAGGCAAACGATGTGGATTTCGGATATGTTCCGGGGAAGACCATCCTCCACAAGCTGAATCTGGAAGCCCATCCCGGCCAGACCATTGCCATCGTAGGACCTACCGGCGCCGGAAAAACCACCATCATCAACCTGTTAATGCGGTTTTACGATGTGGACAAAGGTGCGGTGTATGTGGACTGCAAGGACTGCCGAACCTACACCATGGACAGCCTCCGCCGCAGTTATTCCATGGTTCTCCAGGATACCTGGGTATTTCGCGGCACCATTTTCGACAATATTGCCTATGGAAAAGAAGGGGCCACCATGGAAGAAGTTGTGGCTGCGGCAAAAGCCGCTCATATCCACAGTTATATTATGAAGCTTCCCCAAGGCTACAACACCGTTATCCAGGAGGACGGAGGCAATATCAGCAAAGGTCAGAAGCAGCTTTTAACCATCGCCCGGGCAATGCTTTATGATACCCACATGCTGATTCTGGATGAAGCCACCAGCAACGTGGATACCAACACGGAGCAGAAAGTTCAGGAAGCCATGCGCAGCCTGATGAAGGGCAAAACCTGCTTTGTCATTGCCCACCGCCTCTCTACCATTCAGAATGCGGATAAGATTCTGGTGGTTGACCACGGCGATGTGGTAGAACAGGGAACCCATGACGAACTGATGGTTCAAAAAGGCTTCTATTACAAATTATACGCCAGCCAGTTTGAATAGTTCATCCGCTTTCTTCACTTCCACCAGATTGGTGTGCTGGGGATTCCCTCTGGCATATGGGGTAGGCCTCAAAGAGGTCAGAACGTTTATGGAACCTGCCGTATCGGTTCCTTCTTTATCCGGTTTATACCATGCCCCCTGGGAGAGGGCTGTCACTCCCTCCATAATCCGATCCGTTATTTTCACGGGAACTCTGATACGCCCTCTGTCGTTTAACACCAGCACTTCATCTCCGTCCCTGATTCCTCTTGCCGCCGCATCCTTTTCATTCATCCACAACTGCTGGGGATCCAGCTTGTGCATGGCCTGATTGTTATCATGGATGCTGTGGCACCTGCGTTTTGTGTGCCAGCCTATGAGCTGCAGAGGATATTTTAAAGCCAATGAATCCTGAGGCCCTTCCGGAGGTTCCACATAGCGG
This sequence comes from uncultured Hungatella sp., assembly GCA_964460025.1. Classification (GTDB taxonomy): domain Bacteria; phylum Bacillota; class Clostridia; order Lachnospirales; family Lachnospiraceae; genus UBA3402. The sequence goes on along the minus strand of CAYWRB010000093.1, from coordinate 7,372 downwards.
GGAATGGCTGGAAAGAAATCCTGAAATTTTGTCTCGTAAACTTTTTTTGAAAATATTTCTATTTTCCCGCTCTCCGTGGGAAAGGGATACTGTTCCGGATTATTCCGCTCTTTTTCAAATGCAATCGTGACAGGGTTATTCTTATACCGATAGATTCCCTCTCTTTTAAATATCTCATAATCCGGCAGCTCCGGCTCTTTTTTCCTCAAGTCATTGTATATGGATTCCAGCCACTGCCCGGCTGTCTTCCCTTCCGTAAATTCTTTGCCAAGGCCCAGCCGGTCTGCCACTTCACTGAGCCATTCATACTCAAATCTGCCCTCATAGAGAGGTTCTATGACTTTGTTGTTAAATCCCAGAAAATCTCCGTACTGCCATGGCATAGTAATATTTTCACATTCAAACATGGACACCCCGGGAAGAAGAATATCTGCAAATTTGGCGCTGGCTGTCATAAACAGGTCGCTGCACAGGATAAACTCACATTTGGAGGTATCTCTCAAAATCTCTGCCGTCCTGTTGATATGGCTGTGCTGGTTAATCAGACAGTTTCCGGCAAGATTTAAAATCATCTTGATATCGCTCATGGCTTCCCAGGTATCTCCCGCCGCAGTAACCCCGTCAAGGCCTGTCATCTCATGGCCGCGTACCACCCCATCCGTCCACAAAAACACAGGAATTTTCATGGGATAGGGATTGGGCGGCATGGGGAAAGAAGGCATCCTGTGGATACCGTTGTCCGCCGTTCCGCTGGCCCATCCGCCCTTTACACCCACGTTGCCGGTCATACATGCCAGGAGAATCCCGCCTCTGGCAATCTGTTCTCCGTATGCATTGCGCTGTGGCCCATACCCCTGAATCAGGGCAGCCGGCCTGGACGAAGCATAACGCACTGCCAGTTCCCGTATCTGCTCCTTCCGGACTCCTGTGATAGCTTCCGCCCACCGGGGAGTCTTTGGCACACCGTCCTTCTCCCCTGTCACATAAGACAGATAGCACTCAGACGGATCCACTCCGGAAGGCATATGGGCCTTGTCAAATCCCAGACAGCACCGGTCCAGAAAATCCTGGTCCGCCAGCCCCTCCTCAATCATCACATATGCCATAGCGTCCATCATGGCGCTGTCCGTACCTGGCCGGATAGGAATCCATTCCGCATCCAGGGCCAGAACCGTGTCATTCTTCCTGGGGTCCACCACCACAATAGGAATCCCTTTTTCTCTGGCCTTCTTCAGATAATACATGGTGGTATCGAATTTGGTCTCCGCCGGATTATGCCCCCACAAAATAATCAGGTTTGTATTCAGCCAATCCTCCAGGCTGTTTCCTGTGCGGTTGGTGCCGTACATCAGACTGGTAGCCTGACGGATACAGGCCGTGCTGTATGAATTATAGTAATCCAGATACCCTCCGTCCAGACATAAAAGACGTTTGGCAAGGGTGTTGCCTCTCATAAGGGCGCTGATTCCCGTGGCGTAATTGACATACCTGGAACCGGGACCGTAAGTGTCCCGTATCCGTATCCACTGTGCGGCGATGGTGTCCACCGCCTCCTGCCAGCTGATTCTCTCAAACTTTCCCTCTCCCCGCTGCCCCACCCGTTTCATAGGGTAACGCAGCCTGTCCTCACCTAAAAATGTCTTATGGTAATTCATGCCGCGGACGCAGGCAGTCAAAGGTACGCCGCAGTCCGCCGTCCCCTCCCTGTCCGTCGTCAATTTTTCTATCTTTCCATTGCGCACATGGGCATGAATCACACACCGGCCGCCGCAGTTGTTGCGGCCGGTTGTATGGATAACCTTTACTTCGTCTCCCTGTCCCACGCTTACTCCCTCCTCAGAATCATCAAGCAGGGGAGGCCTTTCCCCTACTGGCGCACCAAGCCCCGGTCAGCTCTGCTGACAAATCTCCTCTCAGAGCCCGTGTGCAAATAAAGGAGCCCCCGCTTTCGGAGACTCCTTAAAAATTTAAACTTTATCCCCTCTTCTTCCCCACACCATCATCACTGCCAGCAAAAGCACCACCGCCAGAACCACTGACAAAGGGCTTTTCGTAAAGCCGGCAAAAAGATACGCTATCATAGCAATCCCCCCATTGACACAGGCATAGGGCAGCTGAGTCTTCACATGGGCAATCAAATCACACTGGGCTCCCGTAGAAGAAAGAATGGTCGTATCGGAAATAGGCGAACAATGGTCGCCGAACAATCCTCCGGACAAAACCGCTCCCACAGCAATGGCATAAGGCATCTCAAAGGCGTGGGCCATGGGAATGGCCAAAGGCATCATAATGGCAAATGTCCCCCAGGAACTGCCTGTGGAAAACGACACAAAAGCTCCGAAAAGAAAGATTGCCGCCGGCACCAGACCGGCAGAAAAATGAATGCTCTTTAACCCGTTCACAATAAAATCCGCTGTTCCCAATGCACTTATCATGCTGCCTAAAGACCAGGCCAGCACAAGAGTCACCGCAACATCCGTCATCCCCTTCATGCCGTCCACATAAATCTTAAATGTCTCCTGAAAACGCTTCACCTTATATATGCCAATCAGGGCCATCAAAACCAGGGCTCCAAAGAAATATCCCATGGTAAGCGCCACCCGGAAAGCATTGCCGTCCACCTTCTTAAAAGGAAATCCCAAAGGCGCCAG
>CAYWRB010000093.1:0-4621 GCA_964460025.1 uncultured Hungatella sp. | reverse complement strand
CCACATTCAGATTGTCAAACTCCGCCTGAATCAATCCCATAATATACACGCCCCAGCCGATAAACGGAATCAGGATAGCCACCGGAGAGGACGTAGAGTCCAGAATCCATGCCAGCTTCTCTCTGGAAATCTTCAGCTTGTCAAACAGCGGCCGAAACACCGGTCCCACTAAAAGAGGCGTCCCCAGGTCTGAGAAGAAAATCAAGATTCCGCCCACCCACGCACACAACTGGGCTTTCAGTTTCGTATTTACATATTTATACACACTCTTGCTGAAAGCCTGTGCACCGCCGGATTTCTCCATAAGCTTGATAAACCCGCCGATGAAGATTACCAGCACAATCACTCCCGCATTGTAGGAATCCGTAAGCTGGACGAAAAAATAATCTCCAATTATAGACTTTGTAGCCAGAAACGGATTGCCTGACGCAAAAATCAGCGTTCCCACAAAGCCTCCGCAGAACAGTGACAGAATAACATTCTTGCTTTTAATTGCCATGACTACGGCCACAATCGGCGGCAGCAGGCTTAAAAATCCATAGTCCATAGATTCGTTCCCCCTGTAAATCATTCTCTCCATATCATACGAATTATTCCAAGGTTCGTCAATAGACATTTTACATAAATATACTAAAAAATGTATTTTTAGTACTCAAGTCAATCCACCCAGCCCACTTCACCAAATCCATTTTCATGAAAGAAGCCATACCTGGACCTCATCCCCATCCGTCAGCCCCTCACTCCCTGCCGGAATATCCACAAGGCAGTTGCACCTTTTCAAGCTGAACAGAACTCCGGAAGCATGTCCCCCTTCCGGAAGCACTACATTGCCATCCTCATAGATTCCTCGGATAAACCGCCGGACACTGCTCTTTTTATAAAATTCCCCCTTCACCCTGGCCTTTTTCTTCTTGGAAACCAGCCTCGGCTCCCTCGCCATATGAGCCAAAACCGGACGTACCAGAACTTCAAAGGTCACAAATGCCCCGAAGGGATTCCCCGAAAGACAGATAACCGGCTTTCCCTGAAAACAGAACGCCAAGGCCGGAGACCCCGGTTTTAAGGCAACCCTCCAAAACAGCCTCTCTCCATGGAGAATGGACATCACATCATGCATAATATCCTTCTCTCCCACAGAAACTCCTCCTGTGGTTAAAACCATATCCGCATCTGGTATGAGTGCAGCAATTCGATTGGCAGCCATTTCCGCCTCATCCGGCATATGCTCCCAGCACACCGGCTCTATCCCCAATTCCTTAAGCCTTCCCCACATCAGATACCGGTTGGAATCATAAATCTTTCCGGCTTTACAGCCCTCCCCCGGCTCAACCACCTCATCCCCGGTGGTAAGCAATACCACACGCGGCCTGCGGTAGACCTTTACCTCACCGATACCGGCCCCCGCCAAAATCCCGGCTGCCGCCCCATCAATCCTCTCCCCCTTCTCCATAAGAACCGTTCCCGCCGGATAATCTTCCCCGGCATCAACAATATTCTCATGAGCCCTTAACTCCTTGTATATCCTGACACAGTTCTCCCCATAATCCGTGTCCTCCTGCCCGATCACGCAATCCGCTCCCTCAGGTATGGGAGCCCCGGTCATGAGACGTACCGCCGTGCCGGGGAAAACGATTCTGCCTGACACCTGTCCCGCCATAATTTTATCGATGACCCTCAAGGTTGCCGGCGCGTCTTTTCTTGCCCTCACGGTATCCTCCGCACGGAGGGCATAGCCGTCCAGCGGCGAACGGTTAAAAGGAGGCTGGGGATACTTTGCCTTGTAATCCCTGGCAAGAACCCTTCCGATTGCACATTCCAAAGGCACCTGTTCCGTTTCCTCTACAGGCGCAGCTGTTTCTGACAGCCGCTTCACAGCCTCTTCTAACGGAAGCATTTCCATAAGTCTTTCTATCCTTTCCTATGAATCCTTTGCTATAAAAACCTTGAATTCTTACACTCTAAAAAGGCTTTCAGCCCTCTCATACATTTCCTGGTCATTAATATTCAAGAACAGAGTTTCCTCCCCCTGGCTCTCATAAACGGTAAAACCCATATCATCCAGAAACTGTCTGACTTTTCCGGATTTAACTTTTCCGAATTTTGTTTTCCCGGCTTTTGTTATCCCATCCTTTACGTCTTTGCAATATAGATACCCTTGCATCTCGTCTGCCAGCTCTTTCCAGTAAACACCTACAAGAGGTTCTATTTGTTCTCCGTGTTTCAGCACCGTAATCTTATGTCCGGATGTTCTGCTCTGTGTAATCATCTCCCGCAGCTGTGATATGGAAATAAGGGGCATATCCACCGTGAGTACAAGACAGGCATGATGCTTCACCTTCCGAAGAGCCGACTCAAGCCCTCCCAAAGGCCCCCTTTCCGGATACCAGTCAAAAACCACTGGCCTCTCACAAATGGTTCCGCCGTATCCCGATACCACGATATCCTGGATTCCCAGGGTCTCTCCCTTTAAAATCTGGTGCTGCAGAAATGTTTTCCCGCCAAGGAGCAAATCCGCCTTATCCCTTCCCATCCGGCTGCTCTTCCCTCCCGCCAGAATCACCATGGACATCTGCGAACAGCAGTACCAGTAGTCATAAATCAGCTGTGCCGTCTTCCCTGGTTCTTCTGCAAAAAAGCAGGGAATCTCCCCCCTGTCCGGAATATCAAAATCCGCCACGTATGCTAAAAGCTCCTCTCTTCTGCAAACCGGCTCCCTGGGGACACACTGCCGCAGAGTCTCAATCTTAGGATATCGGCTGCCTTTAAATCCCTCCAGCAAAATCAAGTCTGCCTCCGGAAACAGTTCACAAAGCTGCTGTTCCGTCACATCCGTCTGCTGTTTTACAGCCATGAACCTGCTGCCCGAAAATACTGCCGTCCCGTAAGCCCCTGCCTGCATATGCCTGTAGGTATCTGTCCCCGGCACATCCCCCTCAAAGTCATGTCCGTCATGCTTGATGGTGGCAACCTTCAGGCCATAGCCAGTTAGAATCGGAAGCAGCCTGGTAATCAAGGTGGTCTTGCCGGAGTTTTTTACTCCGCTGACTGCTATAAGAACCTTTTTATCTCTCATTTCTATCACTTCCGTACAATTTTATCTATCCGGCTTCTCTGCCTCACAGCAGCTCTCTTGTTTTCCCTGCCAGATACAGAGGTAAATTCGTCACATTCCCGTCCCTTTTGTATTCCCGTTTAGAAAAACGCAGAGCATACTTTGGCTGCCGCTCAGAAATATACCGCTTAAAAGAAGGCACAGATTTGTCTTCCCCTGCCTTGACCTCAACAGGAATTATCTCCGCCTCATGCTGCAGAACAAAATCTTTCTCTCCGTTTTTATCGGAAAAGTACCTTGGTTCAACCGCAAACTGTCCCCGCAGCTGCTGCAGGACAAAATTTTCAGTCAACGGGCCCTTGAACTGGTAATCACGCTTCAGCAAAATAGCACTGTTGTCAATTCCGGCCATGGATTTAAGCAAACCTGTATCAAAGACAAACAGCTTAAACTGGTCCAGTTTGTCAAAAGCCGACAGAGGGTGTTCCATCTTAGACACATTATAGACCCTGTTCAGCATGCCGGCAGAGACCAGCCATTCGATAGCTTCCTCAAAATCCCTGGCCCTGCCGCCTTCCCTGACGGCGCCGTACATAAATTTTTCATTGGCTTTGGCCAGCTGGGAAACAATGCTGCGAAAGACCATGAGAACACGGCCGCTGTTAACCTTACCGTTATGTTTGGAAAAATCATTCTCATAGACCTCCACCAGCTCCCTTTGAATCCGAGACACTCTAACCGGATCTTTGTACTTAACCCATGAGGCCACGCATTCCGGCATACCGCCAATAATAAGGTAATTGCTGCAGGCCTCCAGCAGACGGCGATGAAAAATCTCCTCCACAGCCTGTTCCTTCCTGATACCGGAATAGTACACATACAACGGAGGATCGGATGCCTTCAAAAATTCGTCAAAACCAAGGGGGCCGATATTCAACAGGTTAACCATCCCCACCGGATAGGATTTAGGCTGGGACAGCAGCGTCCCAAGCAAACTGCCTGCCGCAATCACATGGTACTCATTTGCCTTTTCCTTAAAATATTTAAGAGTATTTAACGCCTCGGGGCATTCCTGTATCTCATCAAAGATAATCAGTGTTTCACCTGGAAGAATCTTCTCCCCTGCAATCAAAGAAAGCAGTTCAATGATTCTCCCTGGATTCTTATTTGACTCAAATATGGACTTTAACTCATTTTCTTCATCAAAATTGAAATATACAAAATGCTCATAAAAATGCTGTCCCAATTCTTTCATCAGCCAGGTTTTTCCCACCTGTCTTGCACCTTTCAGCACCATGGGTTTACGTTCCTCGCTGGCCTTCCATTTAAGCAGAGCCTTTATGGCATTGCGTTCCATCTCCTCACCGGCCTTTCTGCACAATTGAATATTTTCAGTATATCCCCTTTTTCCGGCATTTACAACAGTATTTCTTCACATTTTTCTCAAAAATTTCAGAGATAAAATCACGTTTTTCTGGCGAAACATATTTTTTCACCAACTTGTATATGTTTTACATTTTCTGCTTGCATTTTTCCCAATTCGTGGTACAATAATGGACGGAGGCATAG
>CAYWRB010000092.1:0-8986 GCA_964460025.1 uncultured Hungatella sp. | reverse complement strand
GAGGGTGAACCTTATGTGGGAGTTATCCACAGGCTGGATAAGCCGGTTGGGGGAATTATGGTCTATGCAAAGACGAAAAAGGCGGCGGCGGCTCTCAGCAGACAGGTTCAGGAGGGGAAAATGCAGAAAATGTATATGGCCGTCGTTTGCGGAAGACCTGTGGATAATGTGGATAACTTTGTGGATTATTTGTTGAAAGATAAAGGGAGTAATGTGTCGAAGATTGTGGAAAAGGGGATAAATGGGGCGAAGCGTGCCGAACTTAAGTATGAGGTGGTGGGGACTGTGGAAGAGGAGAGGGTGCTTAGTTTGGTGAAGGTTTGGCTGATTACAGGGAGGCACCATCAGATTCGGGTTCAGTTTGCAGGGCATGGGATGCCGCTGTGGGGGGATAGCAGGTATAATCCGGAGTTTGCGGGGATGAGGGAGCATATCGGGCTTTCGGCTTGTGAACTTATCTTTGCGCATCCGGTGACAGGGGAGGAGATGAGGTTTTGGATGGAACCGGAGGGGGAGATATTTGGGAGGTTTAAATTAGATTGAGTCGCGGGAGGGACGCTCCGGAAAGAGTTTCCCTGCGTTTGCGGTTTCGGAGCCAGAACCTCTAAGCATTCAGAAATCTGCTAAAAACAGGGGCAAAAATCCGAACTCGCTTCGCTCAAACATGCGGATTTTTGCCCCTGACGCAGATTTCTGAATGCTAAGAGGTTCTATGTCTCCTGCAAATGCAAACGCAGGGAAACTCTTTCCGGAGCTGGCTGTGGGCGTGCTTAGGGAAATTATGAAAAGTTTTATAATAAAGAAGATTAGCAGTTCTTGTTTCTGGAAATAATAGGGATAGATGTGGATATTCCAAAAGGTATGAAGAAAGGAGACAGGAATATGTATAGTCATGAGGAGAAAGGGAACAGACAGGAGATTCTGCTAAAAGATCAGCAGGATATTGTGAATTTTGTGAACAAGATTGAAAAGTATCCGTTTCATGCAGATTTATATTGCGGAAGCTGTGTGGTGGACGCGAAATCTCTCTTGGGGGTAATGGGGTTCGGGATGGGTAAGGTGATGACTCTTCAGATATACGGAGACGAGGATATCCGTACTTTGCCCGGAATTTCAGAGTATGTGGTAACCAGATAAAACTGACCATAAAATTTCAATCAAAATCATTACATAAGATAACTGAAACCGGACATACTGTTATCATACAAATGAAGTACTAATCAGGAAACAGGTTAGTCCTAGGTTTGGCCGTGTAAGGAACTGAAGATGGAATAAAAGTGGGGGCCCTTGGGCCCCTTTTTATTCTTATAAATCGAAAATTCTAAGAAATAATCTTATTCTCTGTCCGCCAAAGCCGTGGAGAAATCCCATAGACGTTTTTAAAGGCCCTGGAAAAATGAAGCTGGCTGGGGTATCCCACCGCATTGCTTATATCCCCCACTGACAATTCCGTCATCTTTAAAAGCTCCGCCGCCTTGGTCATGCGATAGTGAATCAGGAACTCCTGGGGATTCTTCCCTACGGAATCCTTAAAAATTTTCCCGAAATAACTGCGGTTTAGATTACAGAAAGCAGCAATATCCTCTACGGATATATCGTTTTGGAAGTTCTGCTCAATAAAGGACAAGGCCTCTCTGACATAAAAATCCTGCAGCTTTCCGGTCTGCATCCGTTTCTGGTTGGAAGAGGAGCGGGTCAGGTAATCTAAAAACAGATAAAGGTGCCCGATGAGATTTAAGGGGGGGAAGTCAGAGTGATTGGAGATATAGAGCATCTCATTTTTCAATTCCTGACTTAAATCTCTGGAATTGGTATGATAAATAGGGGAAGAAACCGATAACCCTGCCAGCTCCAGCGCCTCCTTGACTCTGAGGCCGTCAAATTCCAGCCAGGTATACTCCCAGGGATGTTTCTCGTCAGCTGAATAGGAGGTTACCTGCTTTGGGAAAATCATAAAGCCTTCGCCGCTTTTTAACCGGTAGGTGTGACTTTCCCCGTTGAAATCCGTGGAAGTCAGAGTTCCGGTTCCCGAAATAACGTAGTGAAACAGATAGTGATTCCTGACATATGGTCCGTAAGAATGGAGAGGAGCGCATTGCTCCCACCCATATTGATATAATCCTAGGTCAACGAACCGTTCGTTGGGAAAGACTGAAAACAGCACATTGCTCATAAAGTGCATGCTCCTTCCGTAAGTTTGTTGAAAAATCTGGGGCATATCAAATTAGTTTCCGTGAAAATCCACATGTAGCAATGGTATCTTCCGTTATTATATACCAAAATGAGAGGTAATTTCAAGATAAGATTAAAAATATAGCATTTTGGCATAGGATTCGCAAAACCATTGCATTTACGGTGCCATTGTCAGATGCTATGATTTATCTTGAAAATAAACCGCGCGGCAGTAACAAAGGTAACAGATATCTGGAATGTGTTTCAGCGATTTGGCAGGCGGCAAAAGCTGCGTGCCGAATCAATCCAACAAGGAGGTAGGAGGTATATGATGCGAAAAACAAGGAAAAAGGGAATTGCCTTAGGGTTGTCCCTGGGATTGGCGGTTGCTTCCTTAACCGGATGTCAGGGTTCTGGCAGGACGGCAGACGGCAAGGTAAAACTGTCGTTCCAGATTTGGGATAACGCACAGAGAGCCGGTATGCAGGCCATTGTTGATGCTTACACGGCCAAGAATCCAAATGTAACCATCGAAGTGCAGGTAACAAGCTGGGATGAGTACTGGACCAAGCTGGATGCAGCGGCGGAGTCCAATCAGCTTCCGGATATTTTCTGGATGCATACCAACCAGATTTTAAAGTATGCGGATTACGGCATGTTGGCAGAGGTAACCAATCTCTATGATGATGTGGACCCGAATTTCTATACGGAGCATTATTCCGATGTTTCTCTGGACAATGCCAAGGGAAGCGACGGAAAGCTTTACGGAGTCCCCAAGGATAAGGATACGGTGTGTCTGGTATACAATAAAGAGATGTTTGATGCGGCAGGCGTGGCCTATCCGGATGAGACTTGGACCTGGGATACCTTATGTGACGCATCCGCACAGATTTATGAGAAGACAGGAAAATACGGATATATGGCTTACGGCGACGACCAGCTGGGGTATTGGAACTTTGTGTATCAGGCAGGCGGACATATTTTAAATGAAGATAAGACGAAGGCAGGATTTACGGATCCGGCTACCAGAAAGGGAATGGAGTTCTACATCAATCTTCAGAAAGAGCCATGGTGTCCGGACCAGAATTACTTTGCGGAGACCAATCCGGGAACCGCTTTTATTTCCGAACAGGGGGCTATGTATCTGGAAGGAAACTGGAACCTGATGTCCATGAGAGAGAACAATCAGGAACTGGAAGGAAAATGGGATGTGGCGGTTCTGCCCATGTGTCCGGATCCGGTAAACGGCGACGGAAGGGCAACCATTTCCAACGGCCTTTGCTATGCTACCGGCGCTAAGGGTAAGAACCGGGAGTATGCCCTTGATTTCCTGAAGTTTGCAGGCTCCGAGGAGGGACAGAGAATCGAGGGACAGTCAGGTGCGGCGATTCCTGCCTACATAGGGCTGGAGGATACCTGGATTGGAGCCTTTGACAAGTTTGATTATGATATGAACGTTGAAAAATGCGTGGAAATGTTCCCCTATGGCGTGCAGAGCGTCAACAATGCCAGCAGGCCCAACTGGAAGACCCAGGTCAATGACTTCCTGTTGAAGATTTACAGCGGAGAAATGACTTTGGACCAGGGCCTTGAAGCAATGCAGAAGCAAGTTGACGAAGCAAAGGCACCTTAGGAGGAGGAGGAACGCTTGTGAAACGAAAGTTTCACAACTGGAATCGTTCCGACGACATGGCAGGTGCCCGAAGGGCGCGTGCCGTTACCTTAGAAGGAGGGTAAAATAATGGGAAAGAAAAAATGGTTGACAGAGGATGCGAAGTGGGGCTATCTGATGGTAGCGCCTACCATCATCGGATTGATTGTACTCAATGTGTGGCCTTTTATTCAGACAGTGATTTTAAGTTTTTCCACCACACATCCCTTTGGATATTATGAATTGTCGGGAATCGGAAATTATACCCGGATGTTCGGCAATAAGGAATTCTGGAAGGCTACATGGAACTCTATTTATTTCTGTATTCTGACTGTGCCGGTTGGAATCTTCTTATCCCTGCTGACCGCAGTGCTCTTAAATGCCAAGATTGCAGGGAAAACCGCCTACCGTGCCATCTACTTCCTGCCTATGGTTGTGGCTCCCGCGGCAATCGCCATGGTTTGGAAATGGATTTTCAACGCGGAGTACGGTATCATCAACCAGATTATCGGTTCCAAGGTAAACTGGCTGACCAACACGGCTCTGGTGCTGCCGGCCTGTGCGGTTGTGGCAATCTGGAGCGCTATCGGTTATGACGCGGTGCTGCTTTTGTCAGGAATCCAGAATATTTCCAAGAGCTACTATGAGGCTGCCAGCTTGGACGGCGCTACCAAGATTCAGCAGTTTTTCAAGATCACGCTGCCTATGGTGTCTCCTACCCTATTTGTGGTTATGATTATGCGTCTCATGTCTTCTTTGAAGGTATATGACCTGATTTACATGATGATCGATACGGCCAACCCGGCTATTACCAGCGCCCAGTCTCTGATGTATCTGTACTACCGGGAGGCATTTGTGGCAGGCAACAGAGGGTATGCATCCGCTATCGTTGTATGGACCGTGGCCTTGATCGGTATTGTAACTGCCTTCCAGTTCTGGGGACAGAAAAAGTGGGTTAACTACGAAGTATAAGGGAAAAGGAGGTAAATTCATGGATTCTTTAGAGAAAAACTATCGGAGAAATAAGATATTGGTTTATGTGTTTCTTACCGCCGGTGCGGTGCTGATGATTTTCCCGTTTTTATGGATGGTGCTGACCAGCTTCAAGTCCGCCGGTGAGAGCGTACAGATTCCGCCGACTATCCTGCCGAAGAACTGGCTGGTTGACAACTACAAAAATGCGCTTACCAGTCTTCCGTTTGTGAACCTGTATATCAACACCACACTGTTAATCATCTTCCGTGTGCTGTGCGCGGTGGCATTTTCCTCTGCGGCCGGGTTCGCATTTTCCAAGCTGGAGTTTAAGGGCAAGAACGCGCTGTTTACCATTGTCCTGGTGCAGATGATGCTTCCGTCTCAGATTTTTGTGATTCCGCAGTATCAGATGCTGGCTAAGGTAGGTTTGACCAACACCATGTTTGCCCTGGTATTTCCAGGTGTGGTAAGCGCTTTCGGAACTTTCTTCCTGCGCCAGTCTTACATGGGAATTCCGGATGAGGTGGGCGAGGCGGCTTACCTGGACGGATGTAATAAATGGCAGACTTTTACCAAGGTTATGATGCCTCTTACCAAGTCTTCCATGGCAGCTCTTACCATCTTTACGGCAGTGTTTGCCTATGCAGACCTGATGTGGCCGCTGATTGCCAACACGGATTTGAAGAAAATGACGTTGTCGGCAGGGCTTTCTACCTTGAGGGGACAGTTTACTACCAATTATCCGGTTTTGATGGCCGGTTCCGTGCTGGCTATGGTGCCTATGGTGATTCTGTATCTGGTATTCCAGAAGCAGTTTATTGAAGGAATTGCTATGACCGGAGGAAAATAAGATTTGTAAATAGGCAAAATAACGAAAATGAAAAGATGGGCAATAAAAGATTGCAGTATGAAAAAAAATATGCTATTAATAAGGTAGTTTGGCTTGGAGGAAATGGTTATGGCAGTACAATTTGAAAAACTATCCCGGTTGTTTACATTGGAAACGGAAAATAGCATGTATCAGATGAAGGTGGACGCATACGGGTTTCTTCTCCATTTGTATTACGGAAGGAAAACCGGCGGAAGCATGGAGTATCTTCTGACCTATTATGACAGGGGATTTTCAGGAAATCCTTATGACGTGGACAGGGACAGAACCTATTCTATGGATGCGCTGCCCCAGGAATATCCCATATGGGGGAACGGTGATTATCGTTCCCCCTGTTTGGAAGTGCGGATGGCGGACGGCAGCTTTGGTAGTGATTTAAGGTATCAGGGATATGAGATTGAGGATGGAAAGTATGGGATCCCGGGGCTTCCGGCGGTCTATGGGGACGGGACTCAGGCCCAGACCCTGAAAATTTTTATGGCCGATGAGAAAAGCGGCCTGCAGGTGGTTCTGTATTATGGCGTGATGCCGGAATATGATGTGATCACTCGTACCGTGAAAGTGGAAAACAGGGGGAAGGACGCCGTAAGGCTGGAGAAGGTGTACAGCGGGTGTCTGGATTTTCTGTCAGGAGAGTATGATTGGATCTCTTTTTATGGACGCCATGCCATGGAGAGAAATGTTCAGAGAGTTCCGGTGGCCCATGGTTCCCAGATGATCGGCAGCCGCCGGGGGACATCCAGCCACCAGTATAATCCTTTTATGATTCTGGCGGCAGTGGAAGCCACGGAGGATTACGGCGATTGTTATGGGCTTTCTCTGGTCTACAGCGGCAGCTTCAAGGGGGAAGTGGAGAAAGACCAGTATAATCAGACCAGAATTTCCATAGGAATCCAGAATGAACAGTTTTGTTATGAGCTGAAACCGGGACAGGAATTTTATGCTCCGGAGGCAGTGATGATTTTCAGCGGCCAGGGATTGGGGAGGCTGTCCCGTCTCTACCACAAACTGTACCGCAGACATCTGTGCAGAGGAAAATACAGGGACATTCCCAGGCCGGTGCTGATCAACAACTGGGAAGCTACCTATTTTGATTTTACCGGAGACAAGATCTATGAGATTGCCAGACAGGCAAAGGAGCTGGGAGTGGAAATGCTGGTTCTGGATGACGGCTGGTTTGGCAAGCGGGATACGGATTTCTCAGGTCTTGGAGACTGGAAGGCCAATGAGAGAAAGCTTGGAGATACGCTTAAGTCTCTGGTGGACCGGATCAACGGCCTTGGGATGAAGTTCGGAATCTGGGTGGAACCGGAGATGGTGTCCGAGGACAGTGAACTTTACAAAGCTCATCCGGACTGGGCCTTTGCCATACCGGGAAGAAAGCCGGTGAGAGGCCGTTCCCAGCTGGTGCTGGATTTTTCCAGACCGGAGGTGGTGGATGCTATCTACAATCAGATCTCCGCAGTTTTGGACAGCGCCAATATTGAGTATTTGAAATGGGATATGAACCGCAGCATTTCCGACGTGTATTCCGTCACGGCGGAAGCGGACAGACAGGGCGAGATTTCTCACCGATATGTGCTGGGGCTTTATGATTTCCTGGAGCGTCTCCATGGGAACTATCCGGATCTTCTGATCGAAGGCTGCAGCGGCGGCGGCGGCCGGTTTGATGCGGGAATGCTGTATTATTGCCCTCAGATCTGGTGCAGCGACAATACGGACGCCATTGACAGGATTGCAATTCAGTATGGGACATCCTTCGGGTATCCGATTTCGGCAGTAGGTTCCCACGTGTCCACGGTTCCCAACCATCAGAACGGGCGTGTTACGCCTATGGAGACCCGGGCTTTAGTGGCTATGGCAGGAAGCTTTGGGTATGAGCTGGATCTGTGCAGGCTGACAGAGGAAGAGAAGCTGTGTGTCAAGAGGCAGATTGAGGATTACCATAAGTACTGGGATATCATTCACAAGGGGGACTATTATCGCCTGACCAATCCCATGGTGCAAAGGGAAGTGGCGGCGTGGCAGTTTGTCAGTGAGGATAAGAGGGAGAGCCTGATTCAGGTGGTAATGCTGGATACTCACGGCAATCCGATTGTGCCTTACGTGAAAGCAGCCGGTCTGGATCCGGAAAAGAGGTACCGGGAGGAGAACACCGGGAAAACATATACGGGGGCGGCCCTGATGTATGGAGGAATTCCTGTTCCTCAGAAGGCAGAGGAATATTTAGCTTATCAGATGTATCTGGTAGAAATCTGAGGGCAAACCTTTACGCGCCTGGCGGCAGACTTTCAAGGTAGACCTTCATGCGCCCGGCGGCAGACGCACCACCACACATGAAAGTTTGGCAGGAAAAGGAGGCTCATATCAATGGGGAAGAATGAAGAGATTTATGAGAAGCGGTTGGCAAGGCATCTGGATGAATTAAAGTGGCTTTATATGGAGCTGTATGATTCGGAAGAGCATTTTGAAGAATTGTGCGGCATGATGAAGGAGATGTACGGGCAGAGGAAAGCAGCCCTCAGGAAGCTGGATCTGGAGAGGGAGGAGGATCCTCAGTGGTTTAAAGGCAATGACATGCTGGGTATGATGATGTACACGGGACAGTTTGCCGGAAACCTAAAGGGTGTGAAGAAGCATCTGGATTATGTGAAGTCCTGCGGAGTAAATTATCTTCATCTGATGCCTCTTATGGAGTCTCCCAAAGGGCGTTCTGACGGAGGATATGCGGTAGCGGATTTCAGGAAGGTACAGGAGGAGCTGGGGACCGTGAAGGATCTGGAGGATCTGGCGGCCCAGTGTCATAAGCAGGGAATCAGCCTGTGCCTGGATTTTGTGATGAATCATACCTCGGAGGACCATGAGTGGGCGAAAAGGGCCAGAGCCGGTGAGAAGGAGTATCAGGACAGATATTTCTTCTTTGACAACTGGGATATTCCGGCGGAGTATGAGAAGACGGTGCCTCAAGTGTTTCCTACCACGGCTCCCGGCAACTTTACCTGGCTGCCGGAGCTGGGAAAATGGGTGATGACTACCTTTTATCCCTATCAGTGGGATCTGAATTACAGGAATCCTGTGGTTTTCCACGAGATGGTCTATAATTTCCTGTTTATGACCAACATAGGAATTGACGTGATCCGCATTGACGCGGTGCCTTATATATGGAAGGAACTGGGAACCAGCTGCAGGAATCTTCAGAGAGTACATACCATTGTCCGTATGATGAGAATGATCGGGGAGATCGTATGTCCGGGGATTCTGCTGTTGGGCGAGGTGGTGATGGAGCCGGAGAAGGTAGC
>CAYWRB010000091.1:0-8991 GCA_964460025.1 uncultured Hungatella sp. | reverse complement strand
AGAAGATGGTGGAGCGTCTCCAGCCGGAAGTGTGGGATGTTCTGGAGGACGTGATCAAAGAGCATCCGGTTATGCTAAACCGTGCTCCTACTCTTCACCGTCTGGGAATTCAGGCATTTGAGCCTATTCTGGTAGAAGGTAAGGCGATCAAACTGCATCCTCTGGTATGTACCGCATTCAATGCGGACTTTGACGGAGACCAGATGGCTGTTCATCTGCCTCTGTCCGTGGAAGCACAGTCCGAGTGCCGTTTCCTGCTTCTGTCACCCAATAACCTGCTGAAGCCGTCAGACGGCGGCCCTGTGGCAGTTCCTTCCCAGGACATGGTTTTAGGAATCTACTACCTCACGCAGGAGAGGCCGGGAGCCAAAGGCGAAGGCATGTTCTTTAAGAGTCCTAATGAAGCGATTCTGGCATACGAGAATAAGGCGGTTACCCTCCATTCCAGAGTGAAAGTGAGAGTTCAGAAGACTATGCCGGACGGCACGGTGAAGAGCGGAATCATAGAGTCAACCGTAGGCCGCTTTATTTTCAATGAGATCATTCCCCAGGACCTGGGGTTTGTGGACAGAAGCATTCCAGAGAATGAACTGAAGCTGGAGGTAGACTTCCACGTAGGCAAGAAGCAGTGTAAGCAGATTCTGGAGAAGGTAATCAATGTTCATGGCGCCAGCCAGACGGCGGAAACACTGGATGATATTAAGGCTATCGGATATAAATATTCTACCAGAGCGGCCATGACCGTATCCATTTCCGACATGACCGTACCGCCCAGCAAGCCTCAGCTGATTGCCGATGCTCAGGAGACGGTGGACAGGATCGCAAAGAACTTCCGCCGCGGTCTGATTACGGAGGAAGAGCGATACAAAGAGGTTATCGAGACGTGGAAGAACACGGATGATCAGTTGACCCATGACCTGCTGACAGGTCTTGATAAATACAACAATATTTTCATGATGGCAGATTCAGGAGCCCGTGGTTCCGATAAACAGATCAAACAGCTGGCAGGAATGCGTGGACTGATGGCTGATACTACGGGACATACCATTGAGCTTCCTATTAAGTCCAATTTCCGTGAGGGTCTGGACGTGCTGGAGTACTTTATCTCCGCTCACGGCGCAAGAAAGGGTCTGTCCGATACGGCTCTTCGTACGGCCGACTCCGGTTATCTTACCAGACGTCTGGTAGACGTTTCTCAGGATCTTATTATTCGGGAGGTAGACTGCTGTGAAGGCAAAGACTTCCCATATATGGAGATCAGAGGATTTACGGATGGCCAGGAGACCATCGAAAGCCTGGAAGAGAGGCTGACAGGAAGATATATTGCAGAGACCATCACGGATCCGGACACCGGTGAGGTAGTGGTAAAGGCAAACCACATGTGTACTCCCAAGAGAGCCGCTGATGTGATGAAGGTCCTTAAGAAAATAGGAAAGGACACCGTAAAGATTCGTACCGTCTTAACCTGTAAATCCCATATCGGTGTCTGCGCCAAGTGCTATGGCGCCAACATGGCTACCGGCCAGCCGGTTCAGGTAGGAGAGGCCGTAGGCATAATTGCCGCTCAGTCCATCGGTGAGCCGGGTACCCAGCTGACCATGCGTACCTTCCATACCGGCGGTGTGGCCGGCGGCGACATCACCCAAGGTCTTCCCCGTGTAGAGGAGCTTTTTGAGGCGAGAAAACCAAAAGGTCTTGCCATCATCACGGAGTTCGGCGGCGTAGTGACAATCAAGGATACCAAGAAGAAACGAGAAGTGGTAGTCACCAACAATGAGACAGGGAATTCCAAGACCTATCTGATCCCATATGGTTCCCGTATCAAGGTAACCGACGGTCAGGAGATTGAGGCCGGTGATGAGCTGACAGAAGGAAGCATCAACCCACATGACATCCTGAAGATCAAGGGCGTCCGCGCCGTTCAGGATTATATGATCCGCGAGGTGCAGCGTGTATATCGTCTGCAGGGCGTGGAGATCAATGACAAGCATGTAGAAGTGATCGTCCGCCAGATGTTAAAGAAGATCAAGGTGGAGGAAAGCGGAGACAGTGACGTACTGCCAGGCATCTCCATGAATGTTCTGGAATTCAACGACATGAATGAGAAGCTGATTGCCGAAGGCAAGAAGCCGGCAGAAGGAAAGCAGGTAATGCTTGGTATCACCAAGGCTTCCCTGGCTACAGATTCCTTCTTGTCTGCCGCATCCTTCCAGGAGACCACCAAGGTTCTGACAGAAGCAGCCATCAATGGCAAGGTGGATCACCTCATTGGTTTGAAGGAGAATGTCCTTATCGGCAAACTGATTCCGGCAGGTACCGGTATGAAGAGATACCGTTCCGTAAAGCTGAATACGGACGTAAGCATGGAAGACGAGATCCCCTTGTCTGACGACGATGAGTTGATGCTGTCCGAAGGCGATGAGATGCTGGAAGAGGCAGAAGAAGTTCTGGATCTGGACGAAGGAACAGAGGAAATATAAAAGCAGAATAATTTAGAAACGCCCTTAAGGAAGATTTATTCTTAAGGGCGTTTATTTGGTTTGCACGTCATGAACGCGCTCTCAAGCGCCCCAAAAGTGACTTTTTGTTGACAGCTTCGACAAAAAAGGCTATAACATTAATGGACATTGATATTGAAGAACCCAGGAGGGACATCCATGCAGACCAATATATTGGAATATCTGGAAAAGACCGTGGCCCGTGTGCCGGATAAGACAGCTTATGCGGACGATAAAACGGGGATTTCATTTCGGGATGTATATCATAACAGCAGATCCATTGGAAGCTTTCTTCACGCCAAGGGAATTTACAGGGAACCGGTGATTGTCTTTATGAAGAAGTCGCCTATGGCGGTTGTGGCATTTTTTGGAGTGGTTTACGGCAGGAATTTTTACGTTCCTCTGGATGATGAGATGCCTAAGTTTCGTTTAAAACTGATTATGGACAGTCTGAATGCCAGAGCGGTTATCTGTGATCATAAGACAAAGAAGATCATGGAGCAGTTAGACTTTGCGGGCGAGATTTTTCAGTACCAGGATATGATAGAATTTCTGGAGGATGAGAAAGCGCTTTTGAGTATCAGGGAGGCGGCTTTGGATGTGGATCCGATTTATATCGTGTTCACTTCAGGTTCCACAGGAGTTCCCAAAGGTGTGGCGGCATGTCACCGTTCGGTTCTTGATTATGTGGAGAATCTTTCACAAGTCTTGGGATTTCATCAGGATACGATATTTGCCAACCAGAGTCCCTTTTACTTTGATGCCTGCCTGAAAGAACTGTATCCCACCATGATGTTTGGGGCCACCACCTATATTGTGCCGAAATCCTTGTTTATGTTTCCCATACGTCTGGTGGAATTCTTAAATGAACATCAGGTGAATACCATCTGCTGGGTGGTATCGGCTCTTACCATGATCTCCTCCTTTGGAACCTTTGAGACCGTGAAGCCGAAATATCTGCGTACCATTGCATTCGGAAGCGAAGTATTTCCGATCCGGCAGTACCACCTATGGAAGGAAGCGGTTCCCCAGGCTCAATTTTTCAACCTGTACGGGCCTACGGAAGCTACGGGAATGTCCTGCTATTACAAAGTGAACCGGGATTTCGCACCGGATGATGTGATGCCCATCGGCAGGCCTTTTAAGAATACGGAGATTCTGCTTTTAGATGAAGAGGGGAAGCCCGGGGACTGCGGAGAGATTCTGATCCGCGGCACTGCGGTGACATTGGGATACTACAACAATAAGGAAAAGACGGATGAGGTCTTTATCCAGAACCCGTTAAATCCTTATTATGGTGACATTGTATATAAGACCGGTGACATTGGAAAATATAATGAGTACGGCGAGCTGGTGTTCGTATCACGAAAGGATTACCAGATTAAACATATGGGCCACAGAATAGAATTGGGAGAGATCGAGGTGCATGCCGGTATGATTGAGGCAGTAAGGATGTCCGCCTGCATCTATGACAGAGAGAATTCCAAGATTATTCTGTTTTATGTGGGAGACACCACTTCTGCCGACATTATGGGGCAGTTAAAAGACAAACTGCCTAGATACATGCTGCCTAACCGGATTGAGAAGATTGACCGGATGCCTTTTACGGCCAACGGCAAGATCAACCGCATGGCATTAAAAGAATGGATAAAGGAGAATGAGTGATGGATGAGATTTTAGCAATTTTGCAGGACCTGCACCCGGATGTGGATTTTGAAAGCTGTGATACCTTGATTGACGACGGGATTCTGGACTCTTTTGACATTGTGACCATCATTGCGGAGATCAGCGACCAGTTTGACGTGAAGATCGGGGCGGAACAGATCGTGCCGGAGAACTTCAATTCCGCAGAGGCTCTGTGGGAGCTGGTGCGTCGGCTAGAGGATGATGAGTAAATGCTGTTTACATCATATGAATTTATTGCCTTTCTCCTCCTGCTGTTTGTCCTTTACTACGTCATACCGGCCAGATACCAGTGGAAGCTTCTTCTGGCTGCCAGCTATGTGTTCTATTTTGCGTCCGGCTGGAAGAACTGTGTCTTTATCCTTCTGACCACCGCAAGTACCTGGTTTTTGGCCGTAAGAATTGACAGGCTTCACAGAGAACAGGCGGCCTATATAAAGGAACATAAGAAAGAATTAAGCAGAGAGGAAAGGAAAAGCTACAAGGAGAAGATAAAATCCCGTCAATGGCGTCTTCTGCTGACGGGACTTTTTTTGAATTTTGGAGTTCTGGCAGTATTAAAATATACCAATTTCATCATTGCAAATATGAATTTCGGATTGTCTCTTGCAGGATACCAGGGACAGCTGAGTTTTTTGTCCCTTATTCTTCCTCTGGGTATTTCTTTCTATACCTTCATAACCATGGGCTATCTGATCGATGTGTATCGGGGAAAATATCCGGCGGAGGCAAATATCGGAAAGCTGGCACTGTTTGTCTCATTCTTCCCACAGCTGATTCAGGGGCCTATCAACCGGTTCGACAAGATGAAAGAAACCTTGTTTTTGGACCATCGGTTTGACATCCGGGAGGTTTCCTTCGGACTGGAACGGATCTTGTGGGGGTTTTTTAAGAAGCTGGTGATTGCGGACAGGATCTTAACCGGAGTCACCACAATCATAGGGCAGCCGGAAACCTATGACGGGATCTATGTGTTTGTGGGAATGATGTTTTATGCTCTCCAGTTATATGCGGATTTCACTGGGGGCATCGATATTACCATCGGGATAGCCCAGGTGCTGGGAATTAAGGTGCAGGAGAACTTTATCCGTCCTTTTTTCTCAAAAAATATTGCGGAATACTGGAGAAGATGGCACATCAGCTTGGGGGCCTGGTTTACGGAGTACATTTTCTATCCGGTGTCGGTATGCCAGCCTATGTTGAAGTTTTCCAGATTCTGCCGGAAGCATTTTGGAGACTATGTGGGAAAACGGATGCCTGTTTATGTGGCCAGTCTTGCAGTATGGTTTACCACTGGTATCTGGCATGGGGCCAGCTGGAATTTTGTGGTGTGGGGCCTTTTAAACGGTCTCATCATTATTCTGTCTCAGGAATGTGAGCCTTTGTATGCCAGATTCCATGCCAGTTTTCATGTGGCAGGAAAGAGGTGGTATTCCGGATTTCAGGTAATTCGGACCCTTCTCTTAATGAGCTGCCTCAGGATGCTTGACTGCTATCGGGATGTGCCATTGACATTTCGGATGTTTGGAGATATGCTGCTTCATTCGCGTATAAGTCAGCTGTTTGACGGAAGGCTGATGACTCTGGGGCTGACGGTCAGTGATTATATGGTACTTGGAATGGGGACAGTGATCCTGCTGGGGGTAAGTCTGGCAGGGAGAACAGGAAGCGTTCGCGAGAGACTGGCGGCAAAGCCTGTTCCCGTAAGATATGCCGTTGTGTATGGGCTGTTTCTGTGTACCATAATCATCGGTGCTTACGGTGTAGGATATGATTCCAGCCAGTTTATCTATAACCAGTTTTAGGACCAGTGGGAGTTTGGACCACTGGGAGAAAAGGATGTTTTTCGGAAAGGAGGAGAAACGGTATGGGACGAAAGAAGATGACATGTGTTCTTCTGGCAGTACTGATTGCAGGAAGTCTGGCGTTTCTCACCGGCCTTCTGAAACCGAAATATATGGGTGATATTATAGAAGGAGCGTTAATTGCCGAATATTATAAAGAGACCACAAAGCACGACGTGGTTTTCATCGGAGACTGTGAAGTCTATGAGAATTTTTCTCCCATTACCTTGTGGGAAGAGTACGGGATCACCAGCTACATACGCGGCAGTGCCCAGCAGCTGATCTGGCAGTCCTATTACCTGTTGGAGGAGACACTGAAATATGAAAAACCGGAGGTTGTGGTTTTTAACGTGCTGTCCATGAAGTATGATGAGCCTCAGAAGGAGGCTTATAACCGGATGACCTTGGACGGGATGCGGTGGTCTCTCTCTAAGGTTAAGGACATTCAGGCGTCTATGACAGAGGATGAGAATTTTATTGAATATGTGATTCCTCTTCTTCGGTATCATTCCCGTTGGAGCGAACTGACGACAGAGGATTGGAGGTATCTGTTCCACAAGGATAAGGTATCTCACAATGGATATTATATGCGGGTGGATGTAAAGCCGGCGGGAACATTTCCAAAGGATAAGAAGCTGGGAAATTACCAGTTCGGCGACAATGCGTACAAATACCTGGACAAGATGACGAAGCTGTGCAGAGACAATGGTATTCAGCTGATTCTTATAAAAGCACCGTCTATTTATCCATCCTGGTATGAGCAGTGGGATGACCAGATGGCAGAGTATGCACAGGAGAATCAGATCCGATATATTAATTTTTTAGATCTTGAAGAGGAGATCGGTCTGGATTTTCAGACGGATACCTATGACGGAGGACTTCACCTGAACCTGGCAGGGGCAGAGAAGCTTTCCGGATACTTCGGGAAGATTCTGAAGGAGGATTATGGGCTTGCAGATCATCGCAGCGATCAGGAGCTTCAGAAGGTCTGGAAGGAAAAGACGGATTTCTACGATCAGATGAAGGCAGAGCAGGAACAGGATTTGGAGCAATATGGTTATATAAGAAAATTTCATGAGGAGTAAGGGATTATGAGAAGAGAAAAGTATTTGGCGGCGGCTGTTACAGCGTTGGTGCTGGTATTAGGGATGACGGGATGTTCCGGTTCCGGAGGAGGAAGCCAGGAGGCAGCAGGTGGGGTTGAGACTACGGCGGAAGCGACGGTCGAGACTAAGGATGAAGAAGAGGATACTGCCGGAACAAAAGAAGAGAGCAGCAGCGAGAATACGGATGAAGAGGAAGAAAAGGAGACAGAGGCTGTGGAGACAGAGAAGGAGTCTGAGGAAGTTTCTCAGGCAGAGGCTCCAAAAGAGCCTCCTCACAGCGGGTTCCTGTTCCAAAGCGGCGATGTCACCATAGGCATGAATGAGGATGTGGCATTTGCACTTAGCGGCCTGGGAGAATACAGTAATTATGCGGAATCCCCCAGCTGTGCTTTTAAGGGATTGGATAAGATATACAGTTATAGCGGTTTTGATCTGTATACCTACCCCATAGAAAGCACGGATTATGTAAATTCTATTTATTTTGTAGATGATTCGGTGTCCACACCGGAGGGGATCCATCTTGGCTCCACTGTGGAAGACATGCTGGCGGCTTATGGAGAAGACTATGAGGAAGAATATGGCGTGTACACCTACACGAAGGATAAGTCAACGCTGTCGTTTATTGTGACTGACGGTGTAATTG
The DNA here is from genome assembly GCA_964460025.1 of uncultured Hungatella sp. Classification (GTDB taxonomy): domain Bacteria; phylum Bacillota; class Clostridia; order Lachnospirales; family Lachnospiraceae; genus UBA3402. The sequence goes on along the minus strand of CAYWRB010000091.1, from coordinate 1,217 downwards.
AGTCTATTGAGTATGTGGCAATTACGGAGTAGGAAGAGTTTGGACAACCTGGCAGGTGACCCGAGGAAGGAGGGCGCGTGTCATTACCAGAAAAGGAGGAAACAAACATGAAAAAATGGCAAGTGGTCTTGACAGTGGCGGCACTGACCATTGCGGCAAGTTTTCCGGCAGCTGCATCGGTAAGCAGCATAGGAGGCCCGGGAAGCGTAGGAAAATGGTACCAGAGCGAGGACGGAAGATGGTATTATAAAAATCCGGACAACAGCTCTCCGGTGTCTCAGAAGCTGGAGATCAAGGATGTATGGTACTATTTTGATGAGGAAGGATTTATGAAGACCGGTTGGATCCAGGCTGGAGATAACAGATACTATGCGGACGAGACTGGGGCCTTGACAATGGACAAGACTTTAACCATTGAAGGAATTGAGTATACCTTTGACGCAGAGGGTGTCTGCAAGGTGAATTATAAACAGCCTACGGCGATTCCGCCGGAGGAAGAAAAATCAGAGACTCACCATGCGGTAGACGCCATGGCAGATAAGGTGCTGGCCAAGATCACCAATGACCAGATGAGCAAGACCGAAAAGGCCAGAGCTATTTATTCTTGGGTAAGAAGCAATCTGCGGTATGTATCCGCCTCTGAAAAGGGTGACTGGGTGAAAGCAGCCTATGATGGTTTCCGTAAAAAATCCGGTGATTGTTATACCTACTATGCCGTCTCCTTGGCTTTGTTAAGCAGAGCGGATATTCCCAGTATTGAAGTCGTCCGCCTGGACGGACATCATTGGTGGAACCTGATTGACTGCGGAGAAGGCTGGTATCATTTCGACACCACTCCAAGAAGCAGCGGCGGAACCTTCTGCCTTCTGACGGATGCTCAGCTTTCAGAGTATTCCAACAAGCATGTGACGAGAGGAATGCCCTATGGAAGCCATGGCTTCGATACCGCATTATATCCGCCGACACCTCAATAGAACAAAGGTTTCCAGGTCAAAAGGTCATGTATGATATGCTCTCATGTCAATATATGACCTTGAGACCCCAAAAACCATGATAAAGTAGCCTGACAGATTAAAAAATCCCCTTGACATCCATCCATAATCTGTATATAATGAGAAAGCATGCGAAAACATGTTTTATTTTTTTGTGTGTAAAACAAGATTTACGGCAACCACAGACAATATCACAGGAGGTGAAAAGAATGCCAACATTTAACC
>CAYWRB010000090.1:4850-9009 GCA_964460025.1 uncultured Hungatella sp. | reverse complement strand
TTTGAGCATTATTATGAAGGATTGAAAAAGCTGAAGGACAGGAAGATAGACGGGCTGTTTCCATCTCATCTTATGTGGACACTGCAAAACGGACAGAAGCATATAGACAAAGCGTTGAGAGATTTTGAAGTGGCTCAGAGGCCCAGTCTGAAGCCGTTTTCCTAAAACCTCAGAAACCTAAAAATTGATTGCAGCCTCAGGCAGCTCTATGGTATCATAGGGATGAAAATGGATGCAGGAGGTTTTAACCATGCGGATTGCCGTTTGCGCTGATGAGCAGGGGATTGTCTGCTTTTCAAAACTGCTTGAACAATATCAGCTGGATCGCAAGGAAAATATGGTTGTTCGTCTTTTCCAAAATAGTACGGATTTTATGTGCGGCATAAAAGGAGGGGAATATGATCTTATTTTTTTTGACATGGAGATGACGGGAACAGACGGAATACAGGCAGCGCAGGAGATAAGGAAGCTGGACAAAAATGTTAAACTGGTATTTTTGTCTCTGTCGCCGGAATTTGCCATGGAGAGCTACAGCGTGGGAGCCTACTATTATCTGCTTAAGCCAGTAAAGGCTCAGCCGCTTTTTGAACTGCTGGACAGAGCGGGAGCCGAGCTGCTTGTCCAGGAGGAACAAGGATTTGTGCTGAAGAACAGGGATGAGATTGTCAGGATATCCTTTGCGAGACTTGAGTATGTGGAGGTTATAAATAAAACCGTGTTCTTCCATTTGGAGGGCGGAGCGATTTGCCAGGCAACCGCCGCCCTGTCAGATTTTGAGGAGAGGCTTTTGGACAGACCGGAGTTCTTAAAACCTCATCGCTCGTATCTGGTCAATTTAAATTATATTCAGACCGTCAGCCCTGATTGTGTAGTAACAAGGAACGGACATGTGATTCCCGTATCACGTCAGAGACGCAGCCAGGTTCAGGTGGCCTATATGAACTATCTGTCTCGGGCTGAAAACGTCTCTTCTTATCATAAGACTGACCGCCCCGATGGTCCATGGCGGATTCTGATCGTGGACGACGAGCCTGAGTGCAGTGCGCTCTGGGCTAAAGTACTGAGGGATCATGGCTGTGTGGTGGAGACGGCAGAAGACGGCGAGGCGGCATTCAGGCTGGCGGCGGCAAAACCTTATGACTGTGTGCTGCTGGATATCATGCTGCCCGGCGAGGGCGGTTTTTCCCTCTGTGAAAGGCTGGGCAGTCTGACCCATGCGCCAGTCATTTTTTTAAGCTATATTACGGAAACAGACAAGCAGATAGAGGGCTTTGCCGCCGGAGCATCGGACTATATCACCAAGGATACTTCTCCCCAGCTTTTTTGGGCAAAGGTAGAGACAAGGATTAAGCTGAGCGTATCCGAACGCACGCAATTATGCTATGGCCCCCTTCTTTTAGATTTAGCCAGGCGCAGGGTATTGATTGATCATAAGGAACTGCTTCTTACTCCTATGGAATTTGAACTGTTGTGGTGTCTCTCGGAACATGTGGAGCAGATCATAACGCCGGAAGCGCTTTTTTCCATGGTCAGAAGCGGCCAGATATGGGATGGCGGACAGGCGGTTCAGGTTCATATGTCGCGGCTTCGGAGAAAGCTGGAAAAGGCATGGGCAGAACACACTTTTATTGAGACCGTGTGGGGACAGGGTTACCGTTTTGTTCCTTACTAAGAAGGGAGATTCCTATGAAGCAGCGGAGAAACTGGCAGCAGCCTCTGGCCGTTCTGATTTTGCTGACGGCCTTTTTTGTGCTGCTTTTTTATGGGGATAACAAATATGAGAATCCGCCGCCCTATGGAAAATCCGGCAGGATCGTCTTAAGCCAGCATCATCTGGAAAAAAGAAATCCTGTATTCCTCATTGACGGCTGGCTTCTTACGGATGAACGTGTAACGGACAAACCTGTCTATATTGGAGAATTTTCCAACCTTCAGAGAGGGGATCAATGGGTTTCCCCTCACGGAAAGGCCAGATATGAACTGACTTTGTGTTATGACGGAGAGCCAATGCTGACAGAGGTGGATTTTCCCCGGCTTTCTTACCAGTATACGATTTCCCTGGACAGGATGGAGCTTGCACAGGGTGCAGGAAACGGACGGATCACGTTTTTGCTGACAGCAGGCGACCATGTTCTGACTGTGGAGACCACCTCTGCTCTGGGCTATTACAGTGGAATGTATTTTCCTCCTGCTCTTGGGACAAGCGAGACGCTGCGGCAGATAACCAATATTCAGAGCTTCTCTTATGCGCTGGCGCTTCTCGTTCCGCTGGCTTTGGCGTCTTTTACTCTTTTTTTGTGGCGGACCGGAGGAGGCCTAAACCACTGGTTTGGGCTGTTGTGCTGCTTCTATGCCCTCTACATGTTCCGCTACTTTGTGTTTCTGTTTTCTCTTCCCATGGCCGAATATTGGTTTTGGGTACAGAGTCTGGCTCTGTATGGTCTGTGCTTCTGTGTGGTCCGGCTTACTGCGCTGGCTTCCAACGACATCAGCAGCCAAACATGGAGGCGGTTCCGGACCGTGCTTCTGGTGCTTCCGGCAATGCTTTTGATGCTGTGCCTGCTGATCCCGGTGCTGCCATGGGCAGTGTTTGTCCACGGGCGCCTGACAGACCTTTATTATGTGTTTACCTTCTTCTGCGCGGCTTTTTACTTCGTGCGGGGCACAAAAGAGCAGGATTGGAAAAGCCGCTATACGCTGGCAGGCTGTCTGATATTTGGGGCAGGACTGATGGTTAACCTGCTTTTTTCCAACCTGTTTGAGCCGATCCGCTTCTTCTGGCAGTTTGAGTGGTGCGGCCTTTTGCTGGTTCTTCTGTTTGGCGCTATGATGATATCCCGCAGCCGACGTCTTCTGCGGGAAAATGATGAGTTGACAACCCATTTGGAAGATCTGGTAGAAAAAAGGACAGAGGAGGTTACGCGGCTTTTAAATGAACGAAAAGCGTTCTTCTCTGACATGGCTCACGATTTAAAGGCCCCGGTATTTGCCACTCAGTCTTTTATTGAGGCCATTCGCAGAAGCGGAGTAGGTGTGGATGCGGAACTGAAAGGATATTTGGATCAGGCAGAGGCCAAACAGTGGGAAATGGCCCGCCGCCTGGAAGGGCTCTCCGCCATCAATACGCTGGATAAAATTGAGGGAGAATGGGGCCGGATATCACTTCGTGAACTGCTTTCAGAGATTCATGCCGCTTATTATGGGGAGGCCCAGGTCCAGGCAGTGCATTTTGTGGCAGAGCCGCCAGAAGAAGAGATGTTTCTTATGGCCCAGCCGGAAAAGCTGGATATACTTTTTGAGAATCTTATTTATAATGCGCTGAAGGCAACACCTCAGGAAGGAACCATCACCGTATCTGCCTGGCCGGAGGGTGATAAAATCTGCATGGCAGTGGCGGACACAGGCTGCGGTATCCCTAAAGAAGAGCAGGCTCTGATTTTTCGCCGCTTTTATGTAGGAAAGAACAGTCATGGGACAGGCACAGGATTGGGGCTGTACATTGTCCAAAGTATTGTGACAGAGTTTGGGGGCACGATCCGGGTCTGCTCTGAAGTGGGAAAGGGAACCAGATTTGTGATGGAGTTTCCCAAAGCTTAAAAGAATCAATGATCATGGTCTGCTCTGAATTTTTTGTGTATAAGAAAAAGAATCACAGCCAGGAGGGAAGCAGCCGCCAAAACCAGGCAGTTGCGATGGAGGCGGTACTCCCGGCGTTTTGGTCTCTCCCATATATCTGTGTCTTCTGTCCGGATCGCCGGGATCAACGAGGCAGATGTATCCGGCTTAGAGGGAGATTCCCTTGACGTTATAAGTTCTTCTGGCAATGTGGTTTCCTCCGGTAATATGGCTTCTTCTGATGATACGGAGGTCTCCGGCAATATAGGTTCTTTTTTGGCAGCAGATATTTTGTCTGACTCCGAGAAAGGCCGGACACTGTCATTATTCGTTGTCTCAGGTGCCGAAGGCTGCTGCAGGTTCTGACCGGAAGTCTGCAGGGCAGTATTGAGAGAAGCACTGCCAAAGGATTGTTCCTGAGAGGCAGTACCGCTTGTAGTTCGGACAGAAGAGATTTTAGCAGGAGGAAGGGGCTGTTCCCACGTATCTGGCTCTTCCGGAAGGGGGTCATCCTTGTTGGACGGCAACCCTCCGCCTGAAGTGT
>CAYWRB010000090.1:0-4750 GCA_964460025.1 uncultured Hungatella sp. | reverse complement strand
GGAAGAGCCGGGCAGCCCTTCATCGGAAGAACCAGGCAGACCTTCACCGGAAGTGTCGGGCGGACCGGATGTATCTTCACTGCCGGTGCCGGTACTGCCGTCGTTTTCTTCTGTGCCGTCTGTCCCGGGCAGATTGGGCCGCTGCCCTTCCGCCGTGCTGTCATCCTGATTGCCTGCCCCTGCATTGCCCTCATTTCCGCCTGCGCCTCCTATCTGAGGCAGGGAGGGCGGAAGCTGGTATGTGTCCGGCCATGGCAGGACAAGCTGCTGGCCGTCATAGACACCGCCTCTGATTGTCAGGCCCACAAGAAAAGGGACAGGGGTATCTCCGGCCGCAGCTGCCGCCAGATAAGAACGGTAAGGCTCCTGGTCTTTGTCAAGAATCAATCCATAGCCGCTGTTGGAGGTGGAAGGCTGGGCGTTGACGGCCTCCCATAACAAGGTATGGGGAAGCTTTGTCCACTCTGTTTCTCCATTCACAAAGGTATATGCCTGAATTTCCGCCGCACCTGTGGGTTTCAGATCAAAAGCCATTTCCAAACCCTCTCTGTCCTGGTGCAATACTCCACTGGGCTTTTCGCCGTTGGCAATCACGTTCAGAACCAGACGGACTTCATCCGTAGACAGCGGAGGAGACTGTTCCATGGCAAAATCCTCATCAAGACGAAAGCTGCCTATAGGAGTCGTTAAGACGGTGCCGGCAGGAATTACAATTTCTTCGGCAGCGTCCGGAATGGTTATGCTTTCGCCTGGGGTAAGCTTGGACAGGGATAAAGGCTTCCACGTGACAGGGCAGTCTACGGTACCCTTTGTCATGAATTTATGGTCTTTTGTAAGTTGAAGCTCCAGAGGAAGCGTCTTTGGCAGAATGGCGGCAATCTCCTCCGGGGAAGCTTCCTGGCTTATGGTAATCTGATACCTTCCATACTGGCTGAACGGGTACCTTTCAAAAACGTATATAGAGGGAGGAAAAGTGGCACTCAGGGTAACTCCCTCCGGAATCGCCTGGGGTTCGCCACGTTCTATCATGGCTGCCTGGGTATCATAACTGTTGCCGTTTTCCTTCGTGATGCGCAGTTTTAAATAGAAGGAATCCAAGGTTCCTTCAAGGTAGCTTCTCAGCGGCTCCTCATTGGGATAGAGGCAAGGCTGGTTTTGAAGGTAGCTTTTATACCCATCCTCTGCACCCAGATATCTTAAGTTCCAGCTATTGCCGCACTCCTCGTAGTTTTCCCCATCCAGAGAGTACATGGGCATGACAAGACAGGCATCCGGTGGAAACTGGGTAAAGAAGCCATACACCTTTACCCCGTCAGAATCATTTCGGATGCTGGCGTCAAAATCCGGCGCTTTCTCGGGAAGAGGCCATTCCTTCTGGTGGGAAAAGGTAACCGGATCCAAATAGATGTAGTCTTCATCGCTGTCTGTGCATAAGCCCAGCCTGACTGATAAGGTGTTTACAGCCTCACTGTTGTAGGACCGGACAGGAAGAGAATCACTGGCAAAACAAAGCTGGGTTAAAAGAGGCTGGGAGTCTTCCTCTTCCCTGTCAGGCAGCTTCCAATCCGGCGTATTGTCGGGGATAAAAGGACCGCCATTAAAAGAGTATTCTACCCAGATTTGATTTACATCTTCCGGAAAATGGCTGATGGTACCATACAAGCCAGGGGGAGAACCGGACTCCACAAATTCCGCAGTGAACGTAGGAACTGAAGAACTCAAATCCGGAGGCGGAGATGCATTAGAGGGAGAAGCGATTCCAAGCTGCTCACGGTCGGTGTCATAAAATATGGCACTGTCCTGGGCCGGATCTGACTGCGACGGCAGGTACGTTTCATCAGCCTTTGCGGTAAATACCGAAAAGCTGCCTGTAGCCGCCAGCACAACGGCCAGGATAACTATAATTTTTTGATTCCGTTTCATTGCTATGTATTCCATACAGCATCGTTTCCTTCTGGCTTTACAGGCCTTTTTCTGCCGTTCGCGCAGTTTGAACTACCATTTGCGCCATTCATGGTTTTTGAGCATTTCTTAAGTTATAATATCTATACCTACTGTACTGAAAATCAACTACTATGTCAAGCGGCATTTTTCTAGTACTGCATTGCATTAATCTCGAAGTAAATAGCGCTTGATATTCGTGTCATCTGTGCGCCTGCGAAGCGACGGCGTAGTGGTGCCTACGTCTAGCTTCGCAGGCGTGCAGAGGGCGCGGATAGCGAGTGTTATTTACTCGAGAATTAATGCAATGCAGTACTAGCCATATCCTTATCTCCCATGTTCTTATAATAATTCCTATTGGTAAATCGCTAAAAAAAGTACAGAGAAATTATGAGATTTACATGTAAAATACGAAGAAGAGAAAGAGCAGGTTATCATGATAAAAATTGCATTTTGTGACGATGATTTGTCGGCATTGAATGAAATTCGTGTGTTGCTTGATCAATATCGTGTAAAGAATAATCAGGAGATTGAATATGCAGCTTTTTGCAGCCCTTTTGAGTTATTGGCCGAAATTGAAAAGGGAATGCGCCTTGACATACTGATTTTAGATATCCTGATGCCGGGAGAGAATGGTATCAGAACCGCGGAACAGATACGCCAGCATGACAGCAGCGTAAAAATCATCTTTTTAACCTCATCCTCCCAGTTTGCCGTTCAGTCATATAAGGTAGACGCATATTTTTATCAGTTAAAACCGATTTGGGAGGAAAGCTTTTTCAGGCTGATGGATTCCGCCATCTCCGAGTGCAAGAAGGAGCGGCAGTACAGCCTGATTTTGCGCTGTAAAAACGGGATTACGCGGATCGACCTGAATAAGCTGGAATATTGTGAGGTAATTGGGCGCACACTATTGTTTCATATAGAAGACGGAAAAGTCCTGGAAGGCACCGGGAGCCTGGACGAACTGTGTGAACAGCTTGCGTCTTATGAGAGTTTCCTGCGCCCCCACCGGTCATTTTTAGTCAATATGGAGCATATTCAAACCATTTCTTATCGGGCGATTATTATGGACAGCTTAGCAGAAATTCCCATTCCCCATGGGAAGTGTTCCGAAATCAAAAGGCGGTATCTGGAGTATTCCTTTAACAGAAAGCAGGCGTTTCTACTATGAACAGCATTTATGTGATAAATGTAATCTCCGTAAGCATTTTTGGCGTAATTCTGTCCGCCGCGTTCTGCGATATTTCCTGGACGCGGCAAAAGCGCTGGTTTATGGCGGGCAGTATGGCTGTCCTTCTTCTGATTCAGTGGGCGGTCTATCTTTGCTTCAGCCTTCCTGTAGTCCATTATCTCTATCCTGTCACAATGCATATTCCTCTGATCATAGTACTTTGTATCCTCAGCCAAAAATATCTCTGGCCGTCAGCGGCGGTCTTAACGGCCTACCTTTTCTGCCAGATCCGTCGATGGATGGCGCTTCTGGTTGTGGCCATGGGATCCGGCAGTTCTGCGCTGCAGAGTGCGGCGGAGTTGGTTTTTACACTGCCGTTGCTGCTGCTTTTTCTGCGGTTTGTAGCACCGTCTATGCGTATCCTGGCTCGTTATCCCCTATCCGTACAGTGTCAGTTTGGACTGATTCCGGCGTTATACTATGGTTTCGACTACATGACGCGGATTTATACGGATCTGCTTTCCCAGGGGATTCCGGCAGCCTTGGAGTTTATGCCGTTTGTGTGCAGTGTGGCTTACTTAATTTTTGTGGTGCATACATCGGCCCAGGAACGGGTACGAAACCAGTTAGAGCAGATTCGAAGCAGTCTCAATCTGCAGATTACGGGAGCAGTCCGCGAAATTGAGGCCCTGCGGGAGGCACAGCGTAAAACCAGCCTTTATCATCACGACCTTCGCCATCACATGCAGTACATCTCTTCCTGCCTGGAAAACGGACGGATTAAACAAGCCCAGGCATATATTCAGGAAATCTATTCTGAGATTGAGGCGAACACCGTAATTCCATTCTGCGAAAACGAAGCCGTAAATCTGATTTTTTCCGCCTTTGCCGGCCGGGCTGAAAAACACGGCATTTCCATCAAAATCAAAGCGGTGGTCCCCCAAATCCTTCCTATTGCCGAAAGTGATCTGTGCGTGCTGTTGTCCAATGGTCTGGAGAATGCATTTCTTTCCTGTCAGAAGCAGAAAGAAAAAGGCTTGTTCGGCATCATAAACGTATCGGCCTATGAAAAAAAAGGAAAGTTTTTTTTACAGATTGTCAATTCCTGTGATGATGATATTGTTTTTGACCACGATCTTCCTGTCGCCGGTGTTTCAGGACATGGGATGGGAGTGCGCAGCATCTGCGCCATCGTGGAGCGCTATGGAGGTATATACAGCTTTTCGGCTCATGACGGCCGTTTTGTGCTGCGGGTTTCTTTATAGGCAAACGGTTGATTCAATGCATTTTGGTGTCGATTCGTGACGACGTCCCCATTTTCCTGACAAAGTGCTGTAAAATATGGACAGGCAGCAAAGACTGTCGCTTTACATTGATATCGGGGGCGGGGAGTTCATGGGAATCATAATGTTTGCTGTTTTAGCGGTGCTTCTGCTGGCTGTCCGGATCATATCAACTAAGCGTAAACTGGCGGTAATGGATGAACACATCAATAATACCATGAACCAAATCGGTGTACAGCTTTCATCACGGTTTGATGTGTTGACAACTTTGCTGGAACTGACAAAGGAAAGCTGTACTGCCTGCCAGTATCAGACCATGATGGATATGGTCAGATCCGGGCGGAGCATTATT
>CAYWRB010000089.1:0-9053 GCA_964460025.1 uncultured Hungatella sp. | reverse complement strand
CTTCACGTAGCGCGAGCGTGCCCAGGAGAAAACAATATCATCCTCTCTCCGGGCGGACCTCCCACGAATCCCTAACAACAAACTCCTAATCTAACAACATTTATCTTATAAATCCAATAAATACCCATAATCCCTGCATACGATTTCCATCAGCTTCTGAAGTTCTTCCTGAAGGCGGCTCTCCTTCCCCTTCTCCCAGACAAACTCCTCCCCCAAATATCTCACCTTGCAGATTACCCTATCTCTATCCAGAACAACAAATCCCTGATTTTTGCTATCCGCCATATCCTTCTCACCCGCAAACAACGTAAACTTATCCAAATACGGTGCGCTGGCATATGGGCAAAAACTCTTACAGTTTCCACATTCATTGCACATATAATCCACATGAATAATCTGAGGCTGTAAAAGACCAGGAACACGGATTGCTATATTCGCTCGGTTTGGACACACATCCACACAGTTTTCACATATGGAGGAACATCCCAGACACCGTTCGGCCTCCGGCCGGCTTCCCGGCTCCTTAAGGATTCCCTTTCTCTCATAGATATCCTTAGAATCCACCGGTTCACTCATATCCCCGGATACCGTTTTCCCTGCAATCCCTTCCGCAGCTTTCATAGCGTCAGCCATTCCCTTCACCACCAGAGATGGCCCGTACAAACCGTCTCCTATGACATACACGCCCTCCAGGTTGGTCTCCAACGTATCGCTTACCAACGGCCGGCCCTTCTCATCCACATGGATTCCGTTGGCCTTATAATAATCTTCCGGAACCTTTTCTCCCACTGCGGCAATAACCGTATCCGCAGGAATATTTTCATTCTCCCCCGTAGGCCGTACCCCGGCCCTGCCGGAATCATCCGCAGCGCCTAAGGCCATCCGGCTGCAGACCAGATTTCCGTCTTCCATTCTTACAGGAGCCAAAAGCTCTTTGAACTCCACACCGTCCTCTATGGCAAGCTGCAGTTCATGTTCGTCAGCAGGCATATACCGTTTTGTCCGGCGGTATACCAGATATACATGTTCTACACCCTTGCACCTCTTAGCCGCCCTTGCAGTATCCATAGCCGTGTTGCCGCCGCCGATAACCGCCACATTCTTTCCTAAATTAATATCCCCCTCCGTGGCGTTAAAATCCTCCAGAAATTCCAGGGCATTATACGCTTCTTTTCCTTCCAGTTTCAGCTGGCTTCTCTTATATGCACCTACCGCCAGCACCACGTTGCCATAATCAGCTTTCAGTTCTTTCACGGAAGGCGCCTCTTTTCCGCAGAGAATGGTCACACCAAGTTTTCTTAAAAGGGAAGCATCCTTTTCAATCACCGTATCATCAATCCGGAAATCCGGGATAACTGCGCTTACGATACCGCCCAGCTTCTCCCTCTTCTCATAAAGCGTCACTTCCACTCCTGCCTTTGCCAGATAATAGGCAGCCGCCATACCGGAAGGACCGCCGCCCACTACGGCAGCTTTTTTGCCGTTTGCCTTCCCCGGCTTTACGGTGTTTATCACGCTGTCATAGGCTTCTTTGGCACACAGCAGCTTGGTATCCCGAATCTGTACCGGAGTCTCATAAAAATTGCGGGTACAATGGCTCTGGCAACCATGGGCACAGATGGTTCCTGTAATAAACGGCAGCGCATTTTTATTGAGAATCACCTTCAAGGCCTCCTCATAACGGCCTTCTCCCGCCAGCTTCACATAGGTTGTAATCTCCTGGTGGATAGGGCACGCATCCTCGCAGGGAGCCGTAAAGCATCCTATCAAAGGCACCTTCTTTGATGACTTTCTGGATACGGGCATCTTGGCCGGCTTCACATGATGTCTGTCAGTAACGGCATCCTCTGCCACCTTATTCAAAGCCTCCACATCAACACCGTTAAAAGGCTTCATACCCATACGGTCAATCAGCTCCGCCATCTGTTTCAGCCTCTGGTATCCGCCAGGCTTCAAAATGGTGGTTGCCACGGTCACCGGCCATATACCTGCACCTACGATTCTGCAGATGTTAAATGCATCTGCGCCGCCGGAGTATGCAATCCGAAGCTTCCCTTCAAAATCCCTGGACAGCTTTGCCGCCAGTGCGATGGACAGAGGATACAGAGATTTCCCTGACATATACATCTCTTCACTGGGCAGTTCTCCTGCCTTTACATCTACAGGGAAGGTGTTGGTAATCTTAACGCCAAATTCCAGCCCCAATTCACCGGAAAGCTTTATGAGGCGTTTCAGCATAGGAACCGCATCCTTATACTGAAGGTCATCATCAAAATGGAACCTTCCGAAGGCCACATAATCGTACCCCATCTTATCCATGGTCTCTCTGGCGAATTCATAGCCCAAAAGAGTGGGATTGCATTTGATGAAAGTATGCATTTTCTTTTCTGTCAGCAGGTAATTGGCAATACTTTCAATCTCCTGAGGAGGGCATCCGTGAAGAGTGGAAATCGTGGCGGAATTGCATACCAACGGAGAAATCCCTTCAATGTCCTCTCTTGTCATCGTCTTAAATTCACTTACATGGTCAAGAAGAACCTGCCTGCACTCTTGAAAAACAGGCGTATTTTCTGCGTTCTTCATATTCTCAATAAAGCTGTCGATTTTTTCCGATTGGATTCCCTTTAAATCATAGCCTACGCTGATGTTAAACTGGAAGCCGTCCATACTCCCCAGGCCGTACTCCTTTGCCATAAATGCCAGCAAAAACCATGCCTTAATGTATTCGTCCTGAGCCTGAGGCACATACAGCTCCGTAGACCACTCACAGTTGTAGCACTCATCATCTGCCTTGATGCATGGTTTGTTGACACAGGCCGACAGTTCAGCGCCGTCCATAATCTGCACGGTCTTCAGCTCGAAGAAACGGCTCCCTGCATAGTAAGATGCCGCAATATTCTGAGCCAGCTGGCTGTTGGGCCCTGCCGCAGGGCCTATAGGCGTCTCAAGGCTGCGTCCGAATATCTTCTGGCTTCTCTTTTCCTCCGCTATGTAGGGCCTTTTCACCCCGAAGACAGACCCTTTCTCATCATGTTCGGTCCGAACCCAGTTTAAAAGCTGTTTAAAGCTCATACATGTCATAATATCGCTCATGGTATTCCTCCGCCCTTTCTATCCGTTTATACTCTTCCACAGCTTTGCAGATTCTTCTCTGCACTTTGCCATAACTTCCTTTGTATCCGCAACCTGTATTTCTCTGTCTTTCATCAGAACTCTTCCGCCTCCGATGGTGGTAACCACATCCCTTCCTGTCATGCCAAACAGGATATGGCCGTTTAAGTTGGATGCGTCCAGCTGTGTAGGCGGGTCATAATCCACCACAATCACATCCGCCGCCGCGCCTTCCTTTAATACCCCAAGAGGCGTCTTGAAATATCGGTTGGCAATGGCCGCATTATTCTCAAACAGCATCTTGGGAACCTCGCTCCAGGCCGCATTGGCGTCACACAGGTGATGCTTGTGCAGCACATTTGCCACCTTGTAGGATTCTGTCATATCGTGGGTGTATCCGTCGGTTCCCAGCCCCGTAAGAATCCCTCTGCGAACCAGCTCCATGGTGGGAGGACATCCGCAGGCATTGCCCATGTTGGATTCCGGATTATGCACTACCATTGTATTGGTATCCCGAATCACATCCATCTCGTGGCCATTGATATAGATACAGTGCCCCAGAAGGGTTTTCTCCCCTAAAATATTCCAGTCCATCAGCCGGTCCACGATTCTTTTCCCATACTTTTTCAGACAGTGGTGAAGATCTTCTATTCCCTCTGCCACATGGATATGATATCCCGCTTCTTCCGGCTTGTTGGCAGCTGCCAGCTCCATGGTAGCATCGGATATGGTAAACTGAGCATGCATTCCCATCATTCCCGCCAGCATATCCGTATCATCCTTCAAGGCATAGCGGATAAATTCCGCATTCTCCATCACGGATTCCCTGGCTTTCTCCATGCCGTCGCGGTCTGAAATCTCATAGCAGAGACAGGCCCTGATTCCCAGCTCTCTGGCCGCCTCCGCAATGGTAAACAGGCTGCCCTTGATATGGCCAAAGCTTGCATGATGGTCAAAAATGGTGGTGACGCCGTTGCGGATACAGGAAATCATGGTATCCATAGCACTGTATCTGGTCTGTTCCGGTGTAAGATGGCGGTCTATGGTCCACCACTGACCGTCCAGAATATCCAGAAACCCTTTGGGGTTATAGCCCTTGATGCTTAAGCCTCTGGCCATAGCACTGTAAATATGCTCATGGGTATTGATGAATGCGGGCATGATAACTCCGCCCTTTGCATCAATATACTCTGCGTCTTTGTATGTTTCCTTCATGTGCGCCGTAGTACCTACAGCCGCAATTTTGGTCCCATCTACGGCCACTGCGCCGTCCTCCAGAAAGGGATTTTTCTCGTCTCTCGTAAATAGTCTGCCGTTTCCTACTACTAACATATTACACCTCCTGTATTAATTTTTCACCTGTTATTTGTCTTGGGTTTGGGAAGAAGAAGATTGAGGACAATGGCCGTAATGGTGGCAAGCACCACCGGAGACTTTCCGAAAATGGTGGTAACCCAGGCCGGAAAGCTTGCCAGAGCCGCATTGGCCTGGGTAATTCCCATTCCCAATGCAATGGAAAGTCCTACAATCGTGGTGTTCCGATAATCCATAGGCGCTGCCGTAATCAGCTTTACACCAGTCATGGCGATGGAGGCAAATACGGAAACCGTAGCGCCGCCCAACACACAGTTGGGGATGGTAAGCAATACGGAAGAAAACTTAGGAATCAGCCCTGCAACCAGGAGAATCCCTGCTGCCAGTCCGAACACTCTCTTTGCCACTACTTTTGTGGAGGATACGATTCCTACGTTCTGACTAAAGGTGGCTGTGGGAAGTCCGCCAAACAGCGCGCTGAATATGTTGCAGAAGCCGTAGGCCACAATTCCTCCGTTCAGCTCTTCATCCGTGGGCATTCTGTCCATTCCTCCCGTGGTGGTGGCCGTAAAATCCCCGATAGCCTGAATGGAATTTATGGCAAACAGAATACCGATGGCCACGCAGGCAGAGGGCTCAAAGACCACGCCGAAGTGCAGAGGCTTGGGCAGCTGGAAGAAAGAGGCTTCCGCCACTGCGGCGAAGTTAACCATTCCGAAGCACAAGGATACCAGATAGCCGGCAATGATTCCTATTAATATGGAAGACAGTTTCCAGATTCCCTTTCCGTAATGGTTCAGTGCCGTCACAATAATCAGCGTGATGACTGCTACGGTCCAGTTCTGCCAGGAACCGTACTGCTCACTTCCCACGCCTCCGGCCATGTAGTTGATGGCCGTGGGATATAAGGAAAGGCCGATGGCAAATACTACGGTGCCGGTAATCAGCGGCGGAAAGAATCTGCGGATTTGTTTGATAAAAATTCCTACTAAAATTGCAATGACACCGCCTACAATCTGCGCCCCCAAAATGGTTCCCACGCCAAAGTCCCCGGCAATGGCCTGCATGGTAGGCACATATGCAAAGCTGATGCCCATAATGACCGGAAGCCCGGAGCCAATCCGAAACTTTCCTTTTTTTATAGGATATAATTGTACCAGTGTGGTTAATGCTGACAGAACCAATGCGGCTTGAATCAAGATAACGGAATCCTCACTGGAAAGCCCTCCCACTCCCGCTACAATAATCGCCGGGGTTACGCAGCCCACAATCATGGCTACCACATGCTGCAAAGCCAGAGGGAACGATTGTCCCAGAGACGGCTTTCCGTTTAAATCAAATAACAGGGCGGATGTATTTTCTTTTGCCTCTGCACTCATTTCTATGTATCCTCCTTCATTCATGGCGGCTGGACGCCGCTTTTACATATATACTGCCGGTCGCTGCCTAGTACTAGTCTCATTGTTCGGTCTCATTCTCAAGTCATATAGAAAGCTGTTTTAAATAAATGAGAACTTTTCTTCTTATTTATAGTTGGTTTATGATTCAGGGAGACGTACCAGCCATGTCAGAAGAACCCGATTTTCACACCGTCTTTGAAGGCCGTGGCTGTTTTATGCCCTGACCGTCTTTCTCATACAATCTGACGATGTTTTTTCTTCCGTTTCTTTGTGCTTATCATGCACTTTATACAAATCCATTCTCATTAATCATATTTTATCACGCTTTTTGCAACAATGCAATAGTGAATGATAAATTTTTATTATAATAATAAATTTTTTCTATTTTCCTATTGCAATTTTTCAATCACCTGCTATAATGAAATCAGGGAGACAACGGAACAACCAACACGATGTATAAAAGGAGGATGTATCATGTGCAACACATCAGGGGCTTCCATCAAATGGACCCTTAACAACATTCCTAAGAGTGATGACAAACAGCTTCAGAACATGTCCCTTGAGGAAATGGGAAAAGCAAGTAACTTCCACAAAAGTTTTCCTCAGTATGCGGTCACTCCTCTGACACGCTTATCTGACCTTGCCGATTACTTAGGGTTGAAGCGTCTCTATGTTAAAGATGAATCTTATCGTTTCGGCCTGAATGCATTCAAGGTTTTAGGCGGTTCCTATGCCATTGCAAGACATATTGCAAAGGAACTGGGCAAGGATGTAAGCGAAATGCCATACAGCGTTCTCACTTCAAAGGAACTGAGAGATGACTTCGGCCAGGCCACCTTCTTTACCGCCACAGACGGAAATCATGGCCGCGGCGTGGCATGGGCCGCCAACAAGCTGGGACAGAAATGTGTGGTCCGCATGCCAAAGGGAACCACCCAGACCCGTCTTCAGAACATTGCAAAGGAAAATGCCACGGTTACCATCGAAAATCTTAACTATGATGATTGTGTCCGCATGGCCGCCAAGGAGGCTGCGGAAACGAAACGGGGAATTATGGTTCAGGATACGGCGTGGGAAGGCTATGAAGAGATTCCTACCTGGATTATGCAGGGTTACGGCACACTTGCCTTGGAGGCAGATAAGCAGCTGGAAGCGGACAAAAGCCGTCCCACCCATATATTCATCCAGGCCGGTGTAGGCTCTCTGGCCGGGGCTGTGATTGGATACTTTGCAAACCGTTTTAAAGAGAATCCTCCGATTATGGTGGTTGTGGAGGCCAATGCTGCGGACTGCCTTTACCGTTCCGCCATGCAGGCCGACGGCAGCCGGGTCAATGTGACCGGCGACATGCTTACGATTATGGCCGGCCTTGCCTGCGGAGAACCCAACACGGTTTCCTGGGATATTTTAAGAAACCATGCGGACGCATTTGTTTCCTGTCCTGACTGGGTCAGCGCCAACGGCACCCGCATCTACGGCGCCCCCATCGGAAAAGATGCACGGGTAATTTCCGGGGAATCCGGGTCGGTAACTCTGGGGCTGGTTCATACGTTGATGACCAATCCTCAGTACAAGGACCTGAAAGAGGCTTTGAAGCTGAATGAAAATTCGGAGGTTCTTCTGGTATCTTCCGAAGGAGATACGGACCCTGACCGCTACCGGGAGATTACTTGGGAAGGATTGTGCGGGTCGGAAAAAAAGCCTTTTGCGGACCTGTAATGGAAATCGGAGCGGAAAGAGTTATAAAGGCTGTCTGCCATGGCAGACGGAGGCAGTTTTGAACATGTGAACGTGAAATAAATATAAAGATAAGGAGAGGTGTATCATGTTGGATTTTGAAAAGATTAAGGAAGCCGCCCAGGGTTACAGTACGGAAATGAATGCATTTTTGCGTGCTATCGTAAAGAATCCGGGGGAGAGCTGCGATGAGAAGGCTCACATTGAGACCATTGCCGCCGAGATGAAAAAGGTGGGATTTGATGAGGTTCAGATTGATCCTCAGGGAAATGTAATCGGATATATGGGAAACGGCGACCGGATTATTGCCTATGATGCGCATATCGATACGGTTGGAATCGGAAATATTGACAACTGGGATTTTGACCCCTATGAGGGGTATGAGAATGAGACTGAGATTGGCGGCCGGGGCGTTTCCGACCAGTGCGGCGGTATCGTCTCCTCCGTATACGGGGCTAAGATTATGAAGGACTTGAACCTGATTCCGGAAGGCTGCAAGATTATGGTAGTGGGAACCGTTCAGGAAGAGGATTGCGACGGCCTTTGCTGGCAGTACATAATCAATGAAGATAAGGTCCGCCCGGAGTTTGTGGTTTCTACGGAGCCTACGGACGGCGGTATCTACCGGGGACAGAGAGGACGTATGGAGATTCGCGTGGATGTAAAGGGGGTTTCCTGTCACGGCTCTGCACCGGAGAGAGGCGATAATGCGATTTATAAGATGGCTGATATTCTTCAGGATATCCGGGCATTGAATGAGAATGATGCGGAGGAAGGCACGGAGATTAAGGGACTGGTGAAGATGCTTGACCCCAAGTACAATAAGGACTGGGAGGAGGCACGGTTTTTGGGACGGGGTACGGTTACTACCTCCCAGATTTTCTATACTTCTCCAAGCCGGTGTGCGGTTGCCGATTCCTGCTCCGTTTCTCTGGACCGCCGTATGACCTTTGGAGAGACATGGGAAAGCTGCCTGGAGGAAATCCGCCAGCTTCCAAGCGTGAAGAAGTATGGGGATGATGTGAAGGTTTCCATGTATAATTATGACAGGCCGTCTTATACGGGATGTGTGTATGAGATTGAGTGCTATTTCCCAACATGGGCGATTCCTAAGGACCATAAGGTGACGAAAGCGCTGGAGGCTGCTTATACCGGGCTTTATGGGGAACAGAGAATCGGTGCGCCGGAGACTTTGGAGATGAGACAGGCGCGTCCGTTGACGGATAAGTGGACGTTTTCTACCAATGGGGTTAGTATTATGGGGAGAAACGGGATTCCTTGTATCGGGTTTGGGCCTGGTGCGGAGGCGCAGGCACATGCACCTAATGAGAAGACCTGGAAGCAGGATTTGGTTACCTGTGCGGCGGTGTATGCGGCGTTGCCAACGGAGTATTTTAAGTAGGAATAGCGATGATGTTGTGTGATGGCGAGAGGGGCGCTTCGGAGGATTACATGATGGCGAGAGGGCCGCTTCGGAGGATTACATGATGG
>CAYWRB010000088.1:0-9103 GCA_964460025.1 uncultured Hungatella sp. | reverse complement strand
CGGATCCGGCCAATAACAGCAAGCTTCGTGATGTGATTGCCAAGGCAAAAGCCAACAACATGCCCAATGATACCATTGACAGGGGAATTAAGAAAGCAGCCGGGGATGCCAATTCCGTGAATTATGAGATTTTGACCTATGAGGGATACGGTCCTGGCGGCGTGGCGATTATTGTAGATACATTGACGGATAATAAGAACCGTACCGCAGCTAATGTGAGAAGTGCATTTACCAAGGGCGGCGGCAACGTAGGGGCTCAGGGAAGCGTATCCTATATGTTTGACAAGAAGGGACAGATCATCATCGACAAGGAAGAGTGCGAGATGGATCCGGATGAGCTGATGATGGCGGCATTGGATGCAGGGGCGGAGGATTTTTCCGAGGAAGAGGACAGCTATGAGGTATACACTGCGCCGGATGATTTCAGTGCGGTCAGGGAGGCATTGGAGAAGGCCGGGATTCCTATGATGCAGGCGGATGTGACCATGATTCCTCAGACCTGGACGGAAGTGACCGATGAGGAAACGGTGAAGAAGCTGAACCGGATTCTGGATCTGTTGGATGACGACGATGATGTGCAGGCAGTTTACCATAACTGGGATGAGTAATTTCCCGGCGTGGCAGCAGAGATATATGGGAAGCACTCTCGGAGTGAATGGAGGATAAGCGATGTATATAACTTGTTTGGATTTGGAAGGAGTTCTGGTTCCCGAGATATGGATTGCATTTTCAAAGGCCAGCGGTATACCGGAGTTAAAAAGGACTACCCGGGACGAACCGGATTATGATAAACTGATGCGGTGGCGTCTGGGGATTTTGAAGGAGCATCATCTGGGGCTGAAGGAGATTCAGGAGACCATTGCAACCATTGATCCTCTTCCCGGGGCAAAGGAGTTTCTGGACGAGCTTCGTTCCTTTACCCAGGTGATTATCATCAGCGATACCTTTACCCAGTTTGCGGCTCCGCTGATGAAAAAGCTGGGATGGCCTACGATTTTCTGCAATACTCTGGAGGTGGCAGCCGACGGGGAGATTACCGGTTTCCGTATGCGCACCAAAGAGTCGAAGCTGGCTACGGTAAGGGCGCTTCAGTCTATCGGATACGATACCATCGCCAGCGGCGACAGCTACAATGATCTGGGGATGATAAAAGCAAGCAAGGCAGGATTTTTGTTCCGCAGCACGGATAAGATTAAGGCTGACTATCCGGAGCTTCCGGCTTATGAGGAGTTTGGGGATTTGATGGCTGCTATCAAGAAGGTTATGGAGTAGTTCCTGCTTACCGGATATTCGTGAACAACAATATGAATGCAGAAATGATGGGGTGGAAATTAATTCTACCCCTTTTTTCCTGCACAGATTTGTGTTATGATAAATCCGGTGCCATATATGAGGAAGGATATGGATGGCAAACAGGAAGATTTATCTCGTTGACACAGAAAATGTAGGAAGCGCATGGAAAGACCTGCTGCCTGAGAAGGGAAGCAAGGATATGATCATCCTCTTTTTTACCGAGAACTCTCCGGGGATTTCTTATTATGACCTTGATAAGATCCGCCAGTATCCGTCTTCATTTGATATGATTGAATGTACTCCGGGAAAGAACGGGCTTGATTTTCAGCTGGTCTCATATCTGGGCTATCTGATCAAATCCGCCCCGAAGACGGATTACGTTATCGTGACCAATGATACGGGATATGACGCGGTAGTCAAATTTTGGAATCAAAGGGAAATGTCTGTGGTAAGGAAGACGAAATCAGAGCTGACCACTCAGAAGCAGAAGGAGAATTCAGAAGAGGAAGTGAAGGAGCTGCTTAAGAATCTGCTGCCTGAGGGATATTCGGATGAGGCCGGCGTGGAGGGCGTATACCGTCTGCTTTGCGATTATGGCATAAAGCAGCTGCAGGCCCTTTACATGGCTCTTTTAAAGGAATATGGCCAGGAGAACGGCAGCGCGATTTATAAACAGCTGAAACCGCAGATTCGAACCATTTATAAGAGGATACCCAAATAAAACAACACATATATGGCACCGGCCTGTCTCTCGCAGATATGCAGCGAGAGACAGGCCGTTTTTTACAAAGGCAGACTGTCCCTCACACACAAAGCCCCCCAGCCCAATTGGGGATTGGGCCACATTGTGTATCCTGGCAGCTGTCTGGCTCCGCGTATAAAATATGCCTTTAATTTTTCACCATACAGATACCGGTCATTCCCGTCAACGATTCCCCACTGCATCAGGAGGGCTGCCGCTCCTGCAGCCACAGGCGTGGCGAAGGAGGTTCCCGTAACCGGTTCGTAGCCGCCGCCGTTTTTGGGTGCCATAATGTTCACTCCCGGAGCCGCAATGTCCGGTTTTACCTGATTGGTCACTCTGGTAAAGCCTCTTCCCGAAAAGTCGGCATAAGACTGGTAGGTGCTGTTATAAGCGGCTACAGCCACAGCCATGGAAGCCGTAGAAGGAATTGTTAAGGTGGTATCCGGTGTGGAATGAAGAAAAAAGGTGGAATTATTGAGAATCGCAGAAGAGGGCAGCCAGAAATCATAGTTCCCCTGTATGATACGCTGGGGTGTCAGCCGGAATGTCCAGATTCCGCTTTGCAGATAATCTCCTCTAAGAGGAAGAAAGTCAAAGTAAATTTCCTGTGCCGTGCTGTAGGGGCTTGGCTCTCCGTAATAGAGGAGAATCCTGGTGCTCTCGTAATTCCAGGTCTGGGGGCCGATGACAGGTGCCAGAGGGCCCAGTATGGTTCCGGACGGCGTCACCAGGCTGATAAGAAAGTCATCGGCATATTCTTTCCATAGCTGGACACTTAAGCCTGTCTCATAGGGAGAAATGGACAATTCCACCTGTACCGGCTGGCCTTCTGACAATATTCCGGAAGTATGTCCTCCTCTGGTTCCTTCATTTCCGGTTCCGATCAGGATGGAGGAACGGCCGTAGTTGGAAATTCCGTCTATATACGTTTCCAGCAGACTTGTTCCCTCATGAGAACCATAGGTATTTCCGAAACTGATATTTATGGCCACCGGCTGGCCTGCCATCACCCCGTAACGGACGACGTAATCCAGTGCTCTCATCAGCTCTGTTGTCCTGGGAAAACCAAGAGGATCCGCCACTCCCAGCTTAACTACCAGAATACCGCTTTCATATGCCACCCCTCGATACTGTCCCTGACTCTCTCTGCCGTTTCCTGCCGCAATTCCTGCCACAGCGGTTCCATGTCCGCTGCTGTCAATGGAAGGTACCAGGCTTCTGGCCGCTATGGGGTTTCCGGTTGCCAGAGCTTCATTGATCTCTTCCTGGGTGAAGACACGGTCTAACGTCTGATCCCACAACTCCACGATTCTTGTAGTTCCGTCCTCGTTTCGAAAGTCTTCATGAAAATAATCGATACCGGAATCAATTACCGCAACCAAAGTATTTCTTCCGGTTAAATAGGGAGTATACATGCTCCCTGGTATCTGAACATAATCAATGCAGGAGGCTGCCTTTGCCTGATTGACGGCGAAGTACAGCCTCTTTGGTTTTTCAATATATTCGATTTGAGGGATCTGGCTGACACGGTCAATCTGGGATTCCGGGACAACGATAATCGCATAATTGTTCAGAAGCTGCCGAATCTCGACTCCCATCTCCGTAAGATCCGGCAGCGGTTCACTGTATTTTACAATCAGCTCCCAGGTTTGCTCTTCCGGATTGTATCCTATTTGAAGATTTTCCGAAAGTTCTCTCTCCCGAGGTGTGGCCTCCAGGGCAAGATTCAACAGGTTTTCCAGCTTTTGATTTTCCATAGCCTCTCCTGCGGTTTTTCACAGTTTATTCTATTACAGAAAAAAGTATGCCTATTACTAAAATACTGTCAAAATAGATGATTTATTGTAGTCCACAGAAAGGGGACAGAGACAGAAGTAGGGGTATCACTGCTGAAAACGGATTTCAGAGGCCCCTTTGCTTCATATAGCGGTAGATGATAGAAGGCCTTCCGCCGGTGGTATAATCAATGTCCTTGACAATTTCCTGTTTTTCTACCAGATAATCCATGTAGCGGCGGATGGTAACCCGGGACAAATGGGTTTCCTCCGCGATTTGCTTACTGGTTAAAGATTCCAGGCCATGTTCTTTCATGAAATTTAAGATTATTTTTAAAGTGGCATCCTGAAGGCCTTTGTTCAATTCTTCCGGCACGTCTGCCTTGGATGTGGGAGATAAGTCTAACAGGGCGTCCAGCTGCTGCTGGGAAAAATTCGGCTGCTTGAGCAGTTCCTGATGTTCAATAAATTTTGCCAGGGCATGATTAAAGCGGACATACTCAAATGGCTTTACCAGATAATCGATAATGCCCAGAGAGAGGAGCTGCTTGATATGTACGGCGTCATTGGCTGCGGTAACCATGATAATATCCAGTGTCTTATTTCTCTTGCGGATTTCCCGAAGCAGTTCGAGGCCGTTCATGATAGGCATATAGAAATCCATGATAGCCAGATCTGCCGGATTTTTTTCCAGATACACAAGGGCATCCTGGCCGTTGGAGAAGACACCGGCTACCTTTAAATTTCTGTTTAATTCCACATACGTTCGGTTGATCGAGGCGACCATAGGGTCATCTTCAATGATAATTACCTGATACATCCTTTTCATCCTCCTAAAAAGTTATGGTGAAAGACGTGCCTACCTGTTCTTCCGTGTCGATCTCGATTTCACCGTGGTACCGGTCTACAAGTTCTTTAATCAGGCACATACCCAGGCCCCGGTTCTCTCCTTTGGTGGAGAAACCGCGTTGGAAAATTTTGTCCCGGACCGACGGAGGAATTCCGCCTCCCGTGTCGTCAACAGACAGGATGCTTCCTGTTTTTCGGATATAGATGCCGACCACAATTTCTTTGATTGGCCGTTCCTGCCGGTTCAGCTCTTCTATGGCGTTTTCAATTAAATTTCCCAGAATCGTAATGTATACGTCAGCAGGAAGATTCATCTGTTCTTCCCTGCAGTCGCAGTCCGGTTTTAACAAAAGACGGATGCCAAGTTCACTGGCACGGATCAGTTTTCCAATCAGGAGAGCCGCAATGCCGGGAACCGGAATTTTGCCGGTTACCTCGTTTACCGCGTCGCTGGAGGCGATGCTGTTGTGAAGAATCAGCTCCCGCACTTTGTCTGTCTCACCGATTTCCATATATCCCAGAATGACATGAAGTTTATTTTTAAATTCATGATGAAAAGCCCGGAGGGTATCTACCATATAGCGGGTACCGGTCAGGGTCTCGGCCAGCCGGGTTACTTCTGTCTTATTGCGCAAAATAGATACGGCGCCAATGACCTGTGACTGTTTCATAATGGGAATATGGTTGGCCAGAATATTATTTTCGTGAATCAGAAGGCTGTCATTGTATTCCGGGACAGCGGTTTTTAAAATTTCAGGAAGTCTTGTCTCCGGATAAATATCCGTCAGCAAGGTGCCGGGAGGAGGAGTTTGGTCAAGTTCAAATACCTTTTGGGCGGATTCGTTAAACAGAATCAATTCTCCACTGGTATTGACGGCAATAATTCCCTCCTCCATGGCGTCGATGACTTCCTTTTTGGCAATGTGTATTTTCCGGAAATCTTCCGGGCGGTATCCCAGCAGAATCTTTTTCAGGTGTAAATATACCAGATGGGACAGCAGAATGCCGATACTGACAAGAACGATTGCTGCCATCAAAAAGACCTTCAGAATGTCTTTTGTCAGCTGGGAAATGCTGGTAGTTAAGATTGCCGTCATGACGAAACCGATGATTTCCTGTTCTTCATTCCTGACAGGATAAAAGGCGCGCCGTTCCATTCCCATGGTTCCTTCTGCCTGTGTAATGTAAGGGGAACTGCCCTGCAGAATAAGGGTTTCATCATTCCCGAAGAAAGTACCTCCGATTTTATTCTTGTCATTGTGATAATACCGGATGCTGTCCGTGTCACAGATAGAAATCACATCAATGTATTCCAGTTTCTGTAAAAGAGAGTCCATTTTCTGATTGAAGGTGTCAGAAGGGCTGCCGGAAGATAAAAGGTTCTGTACCTCCCAGGACTCTGATAAAAGAAGGCCTGCATTGCTGATATTCTGATCCAGCGAGTTTTGTTTGGTGGTCAGATTGTAATACAGGGAGATTCCCAGAGATATAAAGACCGCCAGTACAATTCCTGTTATCTGGGAGATATAAATCTGATATTCCAAAGGTTTTTGCTTCATAAAAAATCCCCTTCTTTCCGGCTTCTGATTTTTATGCTGGTTACCATATTGTAACATGGAGCATGGGAAAATTCTATGGAATAAAAAGTTTCTTTACTTTCAAAAGGGTTGCAATACGTTCAAAATATTTTTATTTTCCTTTCCTTATGCTACTCTCAGTGTACCATAAGCCAGCAAAACATAAAAACGAAAGGGAAAGGTGAGAAGATATGGATTACAATCAAATGGCGCTTGAGATGCATGAGCTGCACAGAGGAAAAATTGAGGTGGTATCCAAGGTTTTGGTAAAGACAAGAGAGGATTTAAGCACAGCCTATACGCCGGGGGTGGCAGAGCCCTGCAGGAAGATACGGGATAAACGGTCAGAGGTGTACCGCTATACGGCAAAAGGCAATCTGGTGGCAGTGGTTTCCGATGGGACGGCGGTTCTGGGATTGGGGGATATCGGTCCGGAGGCAGCCATGCCGGTGATGGAAGGAAAAGCAATTCTTTTTAAAACATTTGCAGGAATCGATGCATTTCCAATCTGTCTTGACACTAAGGATCCGGAGGAGATTATCAAAACCGTAAAATATCTGGCTCCGACCTTTGGCGGAATCAATCTGGAGGATATATCAGCTCCCCGGTGCTTTGAAATCGAAAGACGGTTAAGGGAAGAACTGGATATTCCGGTCTTTCATGATGACCAGCACGGTACGGCCATCGTGGTATGTGCCGGACTTCTCAATGCACTTAAGCTTGTGGGCAAAGAAATCCACCAGGTAAAGGTTGTCATCAACGGAGCCGGTTCCGCCGGAATTTCCATATGCAGGCTGCTGCAGGAAATCGGTGTTAAGAATGTGGTTTTGGTAGACAAAAACGGGGCTCTTGCAAAGGGAGAGAGCTGGATGAATGAAGCGCAGGCAAAGATGGCGGAGGTCACAAACCAGGAAGGACAGAGAGGCAGCCTGGCAGAGGTTATAAAAGGAAAGGATGTCTTTATCGGCGTATCTGCACCGGGAGTTTTGACGGCAGAGATGGTTGCAGCTATGGCAGATGATGCCATTGTATTTGCCATGGCCAATCCTACTCCGGAAATCATGCCGGAGGAAGCCAAAAGGGGCGGAGCCAGAGTGGTAGCTACAGGGCGTTCCGATTTCCCGAATCAGATTAACAATGTGCTGGTATTCCCGGGAATCTTTCGGGGGGCGTTGGATGCAAGGGCAACGGATATTACGGAAGAGATGAAGGTTGCGGCTGCCTATGCCATTGCAGGAATGATAGAGGATGAGGAGTTAAGGGAAGAGTATATTATTCCCGGGGCATTTGATGAGAGAGTGGCAAGAGCCGTTGCGGAGGCGGTAAAGCAGAAGGCCATTGAATTACATGTGGTGAAATAGCGCAGGATGACAAAAGCCATGAGGAGAAGGAGCATGATGAATAAGATATCAGAGATTAAGATTATGGGAATCGAGCTGCCGGTTTATCTGTTGATTACGGCGGTAGTAACGGTGGCGATGATTGCAGGCTGGCTTCCTTCCGGTATGTTGGGGGCACTGCTGATTATGATGGTTTTCGGCGGATTGTTTAACATTGTGGGAAATCATTTTCCCATTATAAAAACTTATTTAGGGGGAGGGGCCATTGTCTGTATTTTCGCGTCTGCCGCTTTGGCCTATGTGGGATTTATCCCGGAGGCCGTTGTGAAAAATGTTTCTGATTTTATGAATACTACAGGATTTTTGAATTTTTATATTGCGGCGCTGATTACGGGAAGTATTCTGGGAATGGACCGCTCCCTGCTTTTGCGCGCTTCTGTCCGTTTCCTTCCGGTGGCAGTCTGTGCCATGACCATAGCGATTCTGTGTGTGGGAATGGTGGGGGCTTTAGTGGGATATGGTTTCGTGGATGCCATCATGTTCGTGGCCATTCCCATGATGGGAGGCGGAATGGGAGCCGGGGTAGTGCCTTTATCAGGAATGTATGCGGAGGCATTGGGCGGGGATTCGTCGGTTATGATTTCGCGGATGATTCCGGCATCGACTTTGGGAAATGTTATGGCGATCGTTGGGGCAGGGCTTTTGGCAAAGCTTGGGGATGTGAAGCCGGAGCTGACCGGAAACGGGAAATTGATGAAAGGCCATAATTCTGACATGAAGGAGGCGGACCGTGGAGGCCTTTCTCTGGAGAATCTGGGAATCGGACTGATTACGGCTATGTTTTTCTTCCAGTTAGGAACTATTATCGGAAAGTTTGTGCCGGCGGTCCACGCTTATGCATGGATGATTATTTTGGTGGCGGTCAGCAAGGCATGCGGTATCATTCCTGAGAAGTTTGAGGATTCCGCCCGTCAGTGGTCTCAGTTTGTTATGAAAAACTGGACCAGTGCCCTGCTGGTGGGGATTGGTATTTCCATGATTGACTTGGGAGCGGTTGTCAGTGCATTGTCGCCGATGTACTTATTGCTGGTGTTTGTTGTGGTAGGCGGTGTTGCGGTGGGCGCAGGGGTTGGAGGACATTTTGTGGGTTTCTATCCGGTGGAGTCTGCAATTACTGCCGGATTGTGTACAACGAATATGGGAGGAACCGGGGATATTGCGGTTCTGTCCGCGGCCAAGAGGATGGAACTATTGCCTTTTGCACAGATTGCTACCAGGATTTGCGGGGCATTGGTTCTCATTGTGGCAAGTTTGCTGACGCAGTTGTTGTTCTGAAGATGCGCCGGAGCTTGTAGGAACAGCCAGAAAGGTCTGTGGTACCGGTATGTATGAATGAAACCCAGGGCGGAATTGTCGTTATTCCGCCCTGGGTTTCTCATGCATTCTGAATAATGGATACCGATGTTCCGGCCAGACATTTTTCGATAAACTGCTTTAAAGTGTGGGGAGACTGATATGTTTTGC
>CAYWRB010000087.1:0-9136 GCA_964460025.1 uncultured Hungatella sp. | reverse complement strand
ATTATAACCATTCCTCTGGCATATCTCAACTGTCTTTTCAAATATTCAGTCAATATTCAATTAAACTTTCATCAAATCCGGAATGTATAGTGAGAACTCACCAGAAATCTAGATTTTCAGACAACTACAATATAACATATGGAAAATACATTTACTATAAAATATTTATAAATTTCAATAAAACTTTTCTTTCCCCAAAAATTTCTCCAAAAATCCCCAAAATCTCTCCAGACAGGTAAAAGGAACTGCGAAAAAAATCAGAGCATATAGATGTTTCTATACGCTCTAATGCTGTACCTTTTCATTTCAATAGCATTGGCAGATGCTGCGCCGACATAAATCCCCCATTATCTCTCCATCCCCACATTCTTCTCATAAGCCCGCACCGACAAAAGATACCAAACCGCCAGAATCCCCAGCACCACCGCCACGCTGACCACATTCACCGCCGTCAAGTCCGTGCGCATCATTTTCCCCAGCGCACTCACGGAAAAGAAAGAAGAAACTGCCATCACCACAAACGTCATCCCATAAGCTGCCATCAGTTCCGCCTTGACAGACTTTCTAAGCACCTGCCTGTCAAATCCCATCTTTCTCATAACCAGGTACCGTTCCTTCTCCTCAAAGGCGTCATTGTACAGCTTCATAAACATAATGCTGCCGCTTGCCAGAATAAACACCAGGAACATAAAAATACAGATGGAGTAAAGCACCTTTATCCAATCCAGTTCATTATTTTCCGGGTCAATGGCCACCCTCCCCGTATTGTCCTCTTCCCCCAGCCCTTCAATCATCCGGTCCAGACTGTCTCTGGTCTGGGAAAATTTCTCCAAATCCCCAACCCTGTAATTGTAGGTATACATTTCCTCCCCCATGGGAAGAAGCCTTTCATATTCCCTGTCGTTTACCACATAAAAATCAATGCTCTCCTGAAGATATCCCAGATAAGGAACATCCGTATCCATCACCTGCCTGTAAGCCTTTCCTCCGATTTCCACCTGAATTCCGGTCTCTTTCGTGATGAAAGACATGAGAATCAGATGAGAAATCCGAATCACCTCATCCTCAGCCAGCTCTTCTGTCTTAAGCTCCATTCCGGTGTCCCGGGCCAGCTGTTTTATCCGTGAAAATGACAATATGGCATACCGGTTATTCTGCATTTCCCCATGGACATAAGAGCTGTCCAGGCCCAATATGGGAACCTGAGAACTAAGCACAATCCGGTTCTCTTTCTCGATGGCCTCCCTGGCCTTCCCATCCAAATCCCCATTGCCGGTTAACAGCTGAAACGTATAGGTATTTTCAAATTGTATAATCCCCTCATACCTGCCCTTCATGGCAAACCCTGTGGCAAGAGCCGTGACCGAGCAGAGCATCAGGACGCTTACCATGGCATAGGTACGGTAGTTTTTCTTCATGCGGAAAATCACACTGTTCATCCAGAGAATCCTCTGTTTCTTATAGAGAAACCTCTTTCTTCCTGCCAAAAACTGAAAAGCCAACGGTATCAGACCGCCAAACAGCAGATAGACCCCTGCCGTCACCAAAACCACTGCCCCCAGAGCATTGGCCATAACCTCCATGCGGCCTTCCTTCAAAGCCAGAACATATCCCCGGCACAGAATTCCCACTCCCAGGACTGCCTTTCCAAAGAGGACCATCCGGTTCTGTCTCACATACTCATTCTGCCTTGATGCGGACACCATACTGAGGACACTGCTTTTTGCAATATTCACATAACCTTTCACCACAAATATCATATAGACCATTCCGTAGACTGCGGTTGTGAATGCCATGGGCCTGATTCCCGGCCGAAACCGAATCTCCACCGCAATATCCGAGATTGCCAGCAAAATCATCTGAAACAATCCGGCGCTTAAGGCTCCCAACGCCAGCCCCAGAATCAGGGAGGACAGGCCTATGAGAGCCGCCTCTATCAGATACATTTTTCCGATTCTCTCGTTGGACAGCCCCATAAATATATAGATGCCGATTTCCTTTTTCCTTCCGGTCAGAAATACGTTGGTAGAATACCAGATAAAGAAAAACATAAAACAGCACAGCACAAAAGAAACCACCTGAACAAGCATCTCGATATATTCCCGGTTTCTGGTTCCAAGAACTTCAAAGGCCTGGGAATCAATCAGATTCTGAAAATTGTACAGCACAAGGACCGTAAAGGCCAGGGAAAGCACCAGGGCCAGGTAATTTTTAAAGCTGTTTTTAAAGTTCAGAAAGGCCAGCTTTATCATTGACATGAGAAATCACCTCCCATAGATGTCTGTACATCCACAATCCGGTCATAAAACTCCTTCCGGTCCGTTCCCCTGCTGATTCTGCATGTGATGATGCCGTCGCTTAACATACACACATCCTTAGCATAAGATGCACAGAACGGGTCGTGAGTCACCATGAGAATCGTAGCCCTTCCCCTGTCATTCACTGCTTTCAGGCATTCCAGCAGTTCCCTGCCCGCCTTGGAATCCAGCGCCCCTGTTGGCTCGTCGGCAAAAATTAATTCCGGATTGGTAATCAGGGCCCGGCAGGCAGCTCCCCGCTGCTTCTGTCCCCCTGATAACTGGTAAGGATACTTGTTCAGATGCTCCTTCAGTCCAAACATGCCCGCCAGTTCCTGTGCCTTCTCAATGCATACCGCTCCCGAAACCCCATCCAAAGACAGGGGAAGAACCATATTGTCCTGAAGGGTCATGGTATCCAGCAGATTGTAATCCTGAAAAATAAAACCGATTTTTTCCCTTCTCAACCTGGACAGTTCTCTGTTGGAAGCTCTGGTAATATCCTGCCCGTCCAGCATCACGGTTCCTGCCGTAGGCTTGTCAATGGTGGAAAGAATGTTTAAAAGGGTGGTCTTTCCGGAACCGGAAGGACCCATGATGGCAATAAAATCATGCTTATATATGGTTAAATCAATTCCCTTTAATACTTTTGTCTGGAAACCCTTGGCTCCATAGGTTTTCGTCAAATTTTTAATTTCTGCCGCTTTCTGCCTGGCCAGGTCTCCCACCTTATTCTCGCTCATGTTGTCTCCTCCTTGTACGATATATTGGTATGAAACGTTGTGCCTCATCTGCCGGTCCGCCAAAATCCATTCCTTCTCAGGCGGCGCTGCCCTTCACGCCACGCCAGCGTGCCCAAAAGAAAATCCTCTCACCGGCGGCTCTTACCCATTTTTCACGCGGCAGCCGCACAGCATCTCTTACTCACAAGAAGTTTAAAACAAATAAGAAGAAAAATCCTTACATCTGCATTACAAAAAAGGCGGCAGCCTTACAGTCCCCTAACGGAGAAAATAGGAATTCTCCTTGAAAATAATACAGAATCTTGTATAGGCTCCCTGCTGGCTTTCTACCTGTATACCGTGTCCCAGCCTGTCAATGATTCTCGAAACCATATAAAGCCCCATTCCCGTAGATTTATATTTCCCGTTGTGATAATTGCTTCCCGTAAATCCTTTTTCAAAGATTCTTCCAATATCACTGTCCTTTATTCCCTCCCCGTAATCCTCCACAAACAGCCGCACCTGGTCTTCCTGCCGCTGTGCCCATATGCGAAGCTTCGGATACACCCGGGAATCTGTTTCCTTAAGTTCCCCTGCCTCATCCCTGCCGTTTATCCGATTCTCTTCTTCCGATTTCCTCTCTCCGTATTTTATGGCATTGTTCATCAGCTGGTCCAAAATATACACCAGCCATGACGGGTCCGTATAGACGGTTATCTGCCCCACCTCTACGGTAAGCTCAAACCCTCTCTGAATCAGAAAGAACCGGTTGTTACGGACAGACTGTCTCACACATTCCGACAGTTCCACCTGCTTAACCTGCAGGTCAAACAACGGGCTCTGAAGCCTGCATCCCAAAAGCATGGAATGAATCTGCTGATTCATTTTCTCCAGCTGTTCTCTGACTGCCAGTTTTAGCTCCCTGTCCCCAATCTTTTCATCCATTAAAAGGGCTGCCGACAAAGGAATTTTCAGTTCATGGCACCATTTTGCCACATAATCCTGCAGGTCACAATTCTCCATAAACTGCCTGTCCGCCTGTTCCTCCAATACCTGCACATCATGCTCTGCAATATCCTGGTTCTCAAACCAGGGCAGCATCCGGCATATCAGCTCCTTCTGGCCCATCAGCCCCCTTTTTTCCTCCTGATTTTTCCGAAATTCATGGTAATCATATGCCGCCAAAAGCAATCCGGGCACAAAAAGAAGGATATCAAGATATATCAGATATCCCCACCTGCCGTTCTGTATAAAAAAGAAAAAATAAATATTAAAAGCAGCAAACACCACAACGCAGGGCAGTACCTGCTTCCATCTCTTCCTCACATAGCCCACGTGCCTACCCAAACCTTCCCGAAAATGGTTTCCCTGCCCGCCTTCTTAAGCCTTCAGATACAGGGTACATAATAACCCATCCCCTTTTTTGTGCAAATGATGTCCTGCCCGCATGCAATTTTCAGTTTGCTTCTCAGACGGGATATCATGGTTGTGAGGGTTCCGTCGGACACATACTCATCGGTCTCCCACAAATCCATCATCAGGTCTTCTCTTGTCACCACATCCGGACGGTTCTCTATCAGCTTCACAAGTACCCGGCGCTCCGATTTTGTCAGCTCTATCTCCTTCTCCTTAAAATACAACGCCTGCTGCCCCCAGTCAAAATGCAGCTCATCTCCAAGAAATGTCTGTTCCTTCACCTTATACTCATAGGTCCGCCTGAGGACGGCCTGAATCTTGGCCTTTAAAAGCTCCAGGCCAAAGGGCTTCTCCACATAGTCATCCCCTCCCTGGGCCACAGCCATAATCTTGTCTCTGTCATCGCTTCGGCTGCTGATGTAAAGAATGGGCACGTCCGAAATCTGCCGGATTTTCCCACACCAGTAATACCCGTCATAATAGGGCAGATTGATATCCATTAAAACCAGCTGAGGACGGCACTGCCTGAATTCCTCCAATATCCCGTCAAACTTTACCGCTGTCATGGTCTCATAGCCCCAACGCACAAGAAAGGAGCTGATTTCCCCGGCTAATGTTTCATCGTCTTCTACTATCATTATCTTCATAATTTTATAGAAAACCTTTCGTCTTTTCCCAAGAGCAAATGATGAAAAGCTCTGTTTCAACTCTTTCCTTCAAGTATATCACTTTTCGGCTATGGTAAAAAGTAATTTTATTGTCTTTCTTACAAATTCTCGATAATTGTGAAAGGTCCGCCTGGAGAGGAAATTTTAAAACATTGGGCATGAATAGTAAGCAATCCAAGAAAACAGAGCCGATGACCTGCTCCTTTTCCCGCACACCATCGGCTCTGTTCACACAATTTACGCATATCTGTCAACATATTTTCCCATTGACAAATCCTCCGGCACCCGCCCCGGACCGGCTTGTTCCTGTCCTGTTTTCTTTGCCTCTTCCTCCTTCTGTTTCTTGTCATCCTTTTTCTTCAGCTGCTCAATCTGCTTCTGGATTTTTAAAATCTCTTCCTCCAGCTTTCTTACCTTCTCCTGGTCCTTTGCCTCCACCGCTTTTTTCTTTTCTTCGTTCAGTTTCTGAAGCTTCTGCTCCAAAGCCTTTATTCTGGGATTTTCACCGCCGCCGGCGCCGCTCATGTTAACTCCGGATGCTGCAGCATTTACAGGGTTAATACTCATTGCCCATTCCTCCTTTTTTGGTAACGGCACGCGCCATTATGCGGCACCTGCCAAGTCATCCTTTTATTTGGGAAAACGCCCATACTACATTCACCGGAATTTCCACAAGGCAGTACTGGCCCCTCCCACCTTCTATATCGCCGGTAATATCCTCTAATCAAGAAATCTGGTGCGGAAGGTCATTTTTATGATGTAAGCGAAATAAAGAACTCCCCATACTATGACGAAGCCGAAAGAATAAACAGTATCTTCAGCCTATATACCCCTTTAGAAACCGTGGTTTCAACCGTCCCCCTGTTTTTATGCACAACGGCCCGTATATTAAAAAGCCCGGTTCCCTCTTTGGGCACGCTCTCTATATCTTCCCTGCAGCTGTTTTCTACAGAAACCGCATAAAAATTTCCTTTCCGTTTATTAGAAATGCGAATATATCTCTCCCCATCCTTCACGTCCTCACAAGCCTTTATAGCATTGTCCACGGCATTGGAAAAAACAATGCACCAGTCAATATCCTCAATCCCCCCATCCACGGGAAGCTTTATTTCACACTGAACATCAATTCCCTTTTGCCTGGCAAGGGAGTATTTGCTTCCCAACAGCGCATCCACGGTTACATTGCCTGTCCACACCGGATAAGAAAGGCCGGCGGAAATATCTCCCAGATTCTCCAGGTATTCTCCGGCCTTCCCGGCCTCTCCTGCCTTCAAAAGCTCCGCCAGAACCGTCAGATGATTTTTGATATCATGGCGGAACGAAGCGGTCTGCTGATACCGAGCCTTTGCCTCCTTTACATAATTCTCCTGCTCTATAGCCTGCTGCTTCAGAAGCTCAAGTTTCCTCTGGGAATCCAGAACCCCCACCATTTTCTGATGAACAAACAGGGTCACAAACAGACAGGCACATGCCAGTATCTGCACAAGCAGAATCTCTCCGTAATTTATATTGATATTGGGCAGTATTTCTTTGGTATACCCGTCTACAATTAATCCGTTTCCATAGATGGAATCTTGAATCACACGCTCAATCAGCGCAATAAAGAAGGCCGGTATGGTCAGCTGCAGAAGTGTCATCTCACTCTCATCTGCGATACTTTCCCGGAATTTCTTTAAAATCAGCACAAAGAAGCCTATAACCAGCAAAACCTTAAAAAGTTCCCTGACCGCATCGGACGGAATAATCAGATTTTCATTATGTATGACAAAAGGGGCCATAACCCTGTAATCCAGCCAACGCATCATGCTATTGGTGACACTGAGAACCGATATAATCAGCACAGACATGGTCAGCGCTCTTATCCATCTTCCCTTTAAAAATGTACCTCCACACAAAAACAGAAGCAGCGTCTCCAGAAACAGCCCCAGGCTTCCCTCTATGTTAAGACAATATCGAAAGACCGACAGACCGAAGGAAAGCCCCAGATAAATTCCGCCGTAACTCCAGGAAAAATCCGCCCTTAAGTACCAGCAGAAAAAGAAAAACGTGACAAGGGGCAAAACCGCAAGGTTTAAAACTCCCGGAAGCCCAACGTACCACTGTAAATAATAAGAAATATCCGGATTCCCCCACAGCATCTGTTCCATCATCCTTCCCTGTTTTCCTGCTCCATATACTCCATCATCCCTTCCACAAACATGGAATGGTATTTTTTCGAAACCGGAACCCGGGAGCCGTCTTCCAAGATAACCTCACCATTGCCATACTCCTTAAGATAATCCGGATTTACGAGGAAACTGCGGTGACATCTGATTAAATACGGCGCTGTCTGCTGCTCCACATCCTTTATCTTTCCGTAATAATCAATCACACCGCCTCTTGTATGGAGATATATCTTCCGGTTAATCACTTCGCAGTAATAAATATCGCTTATTCTCACGGATTTATACCAATTCATAGTCTGGATAAAAAGGGATTTCTCCTCTTTTTTATCCAGACGCTTCAGGCTGCGCTTCAAGGCCCTCTCCAGCCTGTCTTCCTCCACAGGCTTGCACAGATAATCCATGGCCTCCACCTCAAAGGCATCCGGCATACACTCGGTCAGAACCGTCACAAAAATCAGGACTCCCAAAAATCCCTGCTGCCGAAGCCTTTTTGCCAGCAACACCCCGTCCAGCCCCGGCATCTGGATATCCAGAAAAATAATGTCATAATCCGGCGGAGAGAACAAAAGAGCCGCCCCGCTTGTGCGGCAGGTGATTTTAAAAGGCTCCTTCCATGCTTCCAGTTTTGATGACACCATCTGCTTTAACTGTTCACACATCACCGGCTCATCATCACAAATAGCAATCTTAATCATGTCTGCCTTTTCCCTCCTGTCTCTTTTGAGCACTCATCCCCACATCCTCTTTCTCTGTTTATCTTACAGATAAGGCAGCTTCTTAAGAAACATGTTGTAAAACGCCCTGAAAATGTTGCGGCTTCTTTTAATATACCACCAATCCCCCCTAATTTTCAATTTCCCGAATCAAATTTACCATCTCGATGGCGCCAAGGGCACAGTCATACCCTTTATTTCCGGACTTAGTCCCTGCCCGCTCAATGGCCTGCTCAATATTTTCCGTCGTAAGAATCCCAAACATCACCGGTACGCCGCTTTCCAGGGAAACAGCGGCAATTCCCTTTGACACCTCGTTGCAGACATAATCATAATGGCTGGTAGCTCCCCGTATCACCGCTCCCAGACAGATAACCGCATCATACTTTCCGCTTTTTGCCATCTTGGAAGCAATCAGCGGAATCTCAAATGCACCGGGAACCCATGCCACATGAATATCCTCTTCCTGCACGTCATGGCGCAGAAGCCCGTCTACGGCGCCGCTAAGCAGCTTTGATGTAATAAACTCATTGAAACGTGCGGCCACGATACCGATTTTTATCTCCCTTGACACCAATTTTCCTTCAAATGTTTTCATCATTTATACTCTTCCTCTCTGCTGTTTATTTTTACTTTCCTCATCACGGACACAGACAATTTTCAGCCTCTCATATCTTTTTTAACCCGGAACCGTAAACACCTCAGGCCTTCAAAACAAATCAATAAGCCAGCATATGCCCCATCCGCCGCTGTTTCGTCTTCAGATAAAACAAATCATGGGCCGTGGCATCCATCTGAATCGGCACACGCTCCGTAATTTCCAATCCGAATTCCGACAGCTGATAAACCTTGTCCGGATTGTTGGTCAAAAGCCTCATGCTCTTTACCCCCAGTTCCTTCAGAATCTGGGCCCCGATGTAGTATTCCCGTTCATCCCCTTCAAATCCCAGCGCCAGATTGGCCTCCAGTGTATCCATGCCCTGCTCCTGCAGTTCATAGGCCCGCAGCTTATTGATAAGCCCGATTCCCCTTCCCTCCTGACGCATATAAAGCAGAATCCCTCTTCCCTCCTGTTCAATCTGTGTCATGGCGGCGGCAAACTGCTGGCCGCAGTCGCAGCGCAGAGAGCCGAAGGTATCGCCGGTCAGGCATTCG
>CAYWRB010000086.1:0-9187 GCA_964460025.1 uncultured Hungatella sp. | reverse complement strand
AATCTCATATTCCAGATAATATCCCCGTCTTTTATCTAAGGTATATCCTGTGTTTACCTTTTTCTCTTTGTAATCTGTCTGCTTGTAGTCGGCTGTCAGTCCGGTATAAATACTGCTTGAACTTCCGATACGAATAACATCCGTGACATGAAACGGCATCACCAGTTCCCCGCCTTTTCCGTTGGACGGACGATGATCTAAAAGATACACTTTCTTTCCTGCTTTATCATAACAGTACAGCTTCAGACAATATTTTTTATCCGTCTCCAGATTACGGACCGCAATTCTATATCCGCTCTCCTTGTTGGCATCTGCGGCTGTCATGTATGCCTTTTCTTTGTTACCATCATGAGGATCCTGTCCCCACTGATTCGCAAATTCTGTCTCATGATTTCTTGTTATATCAAAATATCTATTGTTATCATTAGGCAATGGGTTAAGACCGGTCAAATCAGGTTTGCCGTTGCCATCCGGTGCCGTATACTCATATAATTCAAAGTATATTTTTTTGCTGTACACACCCGAATCTGTTGGACCATTGTCCAATACAAGAAGATCATTGCTTTTTCCTTCCAGTTTGATATTGACATCGACTGACAGAGGACTGCTGCTGTCATCACTCCCCACTACTACGTTAGGAATTGTAGCCGGAACCGTGGTCCAGATCCCATTATCTTCGCCTGATATCTTATGAATACCGGTGGTTTCAATCAATGTTATCTTGGTCTCCTTCAGCTGCTTAAATACGGGCTGAGTCTTATCCGCGATAACTGCGCCGGTACTGCCATACTGATATTGAAGTCCATAGAAACCAGGATAGTGAAGAATATGGGCTACTTTTGGCACCCAGTTGTCATCGGCAAACAACGGATTGGCTGAGGTTTCCAGATCCTCGTCTTCTTTGTACTGGAAAAGGGAATCCGCCGCATATTCATTCGGATAACTAAGCCCTGCGTTGTTTCCGCTTATTGCATACATGGGAGCATTCTGCTGCTGGATGGCATAATATTTTAAGTTATTGGTTTGCCACTCTTTTCTTGGCTCTGCCTTTGGTTTATCCCCCTTTCCTCTCTGAGCCGCCACTTCATCTACCTCCGATATCACCTCATTGAGATTCAATCCCGCCTTACCGGTGTCATAGATTGCATTGATTGCAACATGTATGTCTTCTGCCTGAGCCGGTTCTGACAGGGGAATGGTCATCTCGTTTGCCTGATTATTTCCGCTGTAAGGTATCACTCCCCACTGCTCCAAATTCCCCTTGGTTCCGGTGCTCTTATTATAGTTATGGATTTCATAATAAAAACCTACCAGATGGGTTCTTTCCGTCTGAGGCGTATTCTCATGAAGGTTCAGGTACAGCTCCGTAGATCCTTCTTTCAGACTGACAGTAACCTTTAAATCCTTCATAGCATTGTCCGCCAGAAAATCAAACCTGTGCTGTACGGTTCTTACGGCAAAATATTCTTCCGACCCCAGCCTCGTTCCTCCCTGGGCCGTAAGCCTTGTCTTTACAAACTCCTCAAAATCATATTCCGGATTGGTGGTGGGATTCTCATCCACCCCCAGTTTTCCGGTAAACTGGCGGATGGACAGCCAGACCTCATAGTAATTTCCGCTGAAGTTTCTCAAAAGTTTGTTGGTACCGTCTTCTACAGTTACATCAAAATAACCGAATCTGTTTTTCTTCCATCCTTTATCCCTGCTCAGTTTGAATGACCGTTCCGCCACATACTTGGCTTCCAGATTATTTGTGATGGGATGATTGATAAAGGTAACCGTTCCGGCCCCTGTCTTTAAAAGAGCATTGGACGATACTCCGCTTCCCAGAGGGACGCTTAAATCCTGAAGAAGATGAGCCTCTTCTCCTGCCATCACAGTTTTTCCCTCATCCAGCCAAGCCCCATCCGGGTCATAGATGTAGAATCTCCATACAGCCTTATCCTTTCCTGTCTCCACATCCGTATGATCCAGATAGGCCGCTACCCTGGGCTTTTCCTTGTAAATATTGGTTCCATGGCTGCGCTGCAAGTTTTTCCCACCAAGATAAGGAACTCCTGTCTTTTCTCCTAAACCGTAGGGGAATACCCACGGCTGAGGATCTCCTCCGGATGATGTGTCTACCCCGTAGTAGCTTTCCAGAGTAAACGGAAACACATAGCAGTCCCCTCTCCGGATCGTATCCGTATAGAAGATCTTTTTTCCTCTCTCATCTACTGCTTTATATCCCACAATGTTACTTCCATCCATATCTCTGCACTGTTTAAGCAGTGTTTCATCGTCTGTTATAACCACGTACAACGGCGGAACACCGGTATCGCTTTGAGCTCCTAGCTCTATGGTTACCTTAAATTTGATAAAATATTTAGCATAAGGATTGCCCTGCTCATATGCTTCTATGATATCCCTCTGGCTGACTCCATACGTTGAATAGTTGCTTTCAAAGTCTTCGAAATCTGTCAGTGTCATTCCATAATAAGTGATGCTTCTGGTGTCGCTGTTTCGATTGGGGTAGTTGGACTGTACCTTCACGGCAACCGTAGTATCCACATCCAGTGTCGGATCCTGATAGGATATTTCCGTTCCGTCATTAGGAATCTGTGTGGCTGTTACCGCCTCATCCGGAGGATCGATTAATTCCGGAGGCCGGATACCCATGTCAACCACGGTTCTGTTCAGAGAATTGTTGTCCCCTACAATATCCAGTTTTACTTCTGTCAGCGGAATCCTGTTGTAGTTCTCCGCGTTGGTGTCCATAAACTTCCCCCGGTAAGACTGATAGTCATCCATCATCTTGTAGGAATAATCATAGAGGGCTGTCGCCTCCAGCACATACTTTCCGAAGTTCTGGCTGATGGGGAACCTGGTTCCCGTAGTCTCAATGTCCTGCACGGTCAGATAGATGGGATCCGTCCAATTCCATGCGGTCAAAGGCCCGTTATAGAAATCCGCCTCTGCTTCCGTCACATAGTTGGGGTTGTCGATCTGTGTCTGGGCCGACTCGTCCTTTACGCTGACTCCAGGATCCGTCTTATACAGGTCTTTTACCGCTTTTCCCAATACAGAGTTGTCTGTGGCCGAGCGGATGGTAAACTCAATGGCTCTGGCTGAAGAACGCTCAAAGTAGAAGGGGCTGGCCTTGTCCCTGGAGTTGATATCCTTAAATCTGGCAGCAGAGTCCTCGGGCTGGTACAGACGGATGGCTGCAATGGTCCCTCCCGCATTATCGCTGACCGCCGAGGTCAATGCAAAGGCTGCGGCTGTGGGGTGGGCATTCTCCGTATAGTCCGCAGACATCTTTGACGTAGCCACTGTCACGGATCCTAACAATTCGTCTTCTTTCTTATCTGTCACCGTGGATCCTGCTCCTGTCTGGATCTCTCTTGTGGAGGTACCGTACACGCTGAACAGATAGGCCGTATCCTCCTTTAATCCCAGACATTTTACATTAATATAGTAAGGGTCGCTTCCGGAAGGTGCGGCAGCCGGAAGCTTTGCCTCTATCACATTGCGGTACTGAGTGTCGTCATTACTGGTTACTTCAATGCGGATATCCGTGCCTATAACCCTGCCGTTGGGATACAAAAGCAGTTCTCCCCAAATACGGGAAGCGTTGGTAGCCATGCCTCCCACTGCGTCGCTGACTTTGTCTCCCCGGCTGTTGACAAAATCCTGGGGCACCTGATTCTCATCATAGGTAGTGGAAAAACGTTCAAATCCCACACCGGCCTTGTCCGGCGCATTGACAAACAGATCCTGCTCCTGAGTGGACATCACATTGCTTTTTTCGTTGTCGTAATACCGGACAGAGGCCCGTATCTTATAGGAACCTCCCATGCTTACGTCGCCGCTGTAGTACCAGTTGACACGGCTCTTGGTTGAGGTCAGGGTCCGGACAGGTTCGTTGCTGCCCTGGGGAATGATCTCGTATACATATTCCCGGATGCTGTTATCCTTATCGGACACTACCTCCAGTTCCATATCGTAGTATCCGTCCTGAGTCAAGGTGGTATTTAGTTTTCCAAGGACAGGCTTTTCTTTCAGCGTCCGCCCTGAGATGGTATAATTGCTCTTCTTAATGCCGTTTTCTTTGTTCAGGCCTATAAAATTTCCAGTCTCATCCAGTTCCCAGTCTCCGTCATTTAAGACGCGTCCTGAGGATGTATACAATTCCAAGGTATAAGGAATATCAGACCCCCAAAGTTCACCAAGCTGGGCGCCCTGCTCCGCCAGATCCAGATTCAGAAGTTCATTGCCATAGTTCTGCAGTTCTCCTACATTGCCTATGGGATAGTCAAGGATCCTTATCTGATCCGCCTTGTCCCCTACTTTTGCCAGAATCTTAAAGTAAACGGCATCGGAATCCGGGCGGGTGGTCAGCTTAAGATTCAGTTCTCCCTCTTTCACGCTGTCCACTTCCATGGTGACTCCCTCTGCAGAGGTGAAGAAGCTTCTGTTTACAAATGTTTTAGTTCCCGCGTTGATTCCGCTGGGCAGACTGATACTGTAATCGCTTTTGACAATCAGTGCATACTCCTGATCCGCCACCAGATTCTTAAAGGCCACTTCTTTTGTGGTCATGCCATCTGCGAAATTGACTACGGCGCTGTCCACCAGCTGGTTGGTCTTTACATTGCGGATCTCCACCCTTCCTTCTCGAAGGGTAAAGTCGTCGTCTAAGACAGACAGCTGTACTTTTCCTTCCGCACAGTCATATTCCAGATCTGAGATCCGGATGATGCCCAGTTCCTGGGCATTGCTTGTAGATGGATTCTGGCCGCCGGCTCCCGGGCTTGCTCCTCTCTCTCCCGCTACTCCTGCGGTGCCTGACTGGCCGTTGCCTCCCTGGCCTCCGGTATCCCCTTCGTCTCCTTCCTGGCCTTCTTCGCCTTCGTCTCCTTCCTCTCCGTCTTCTCCTGCCTCCCCGGCTTCACCGGCTGCTCCGGCCTGACCGGCGTCTCCGACCTCACCGGCATCACCGTCTTCTCCAGTCTCTCCGTCTTTACCATTTTCGATCTGAATGTTGAATTCCGGCGGTTTCCAGTTAACATTGCTTTCGG
The DNA here is from genome assembly GCA_964460025.1 of uncultured Hungatella sp. Classification (GTDB taxonomy): domain Bacteria; phylum Bacillota; class Clostridia; order Lachnospirales; family Lachnospiraceae; genus UBA3402. The sequence goes on along the minus strand of CAYWRB010000086.1, from coordinate 4,127 downwards.
AATTGATCTCGATGCCTCCGTCTTCCATATCCGCCAGCAATTCATCCAGAGTAAAACGGACCGTACCGTCCGGCCCTTTTACGGCCTTCTCCTTAAAATCCAAAACCGCCCCGCTTCCATAAGTAATCTTCCCGTCGCTGGCTATGGTCTGATACACCTGCTCCTGATTGGCCACCTGAACAATATCCTTATCCAGCCACAGGACCTCCAGATAGCCGGACAGCTTTTCCGGTTCTTTTCCCGGCAGCTCCAGTGTCAGACTGTCAGAGGCCGTCAAAACCTTATCCTTCGATAATTGCCACAGCATCTCCCCGAAGTCCATGTTGTTGCCATTATTGTCAATCTGCCATCCCTCTCCCGTATTGCTCATAACCATATTGGCTTCCACTCTGTAAAACTCCAAAAAACCGGAGCTGGCATCCTCCATATTCACTACCATGCCATCTGTAAAAGAGCTGATAGAACCGTCTGCATAGTGGACATAACTGGCTTCTTTTACGATATTTCTCTGGCCTTCTATATCCTTGAAGGTGACAGATGCCGGAAATTTCCCTTGATATGTTGTTCCTGACGCAAAAGTAATTCCTGCGGCAGTCTGGGCGCTGTCGTCTGACTTTACTTCCAGCACATAGCCGTCGGCCGGAAAAGACTTTCGGCTGCCGCCTGTCAGCCAGTATCCTCCCCCTATGACGCCGCCGATGACCGCTATCGTCAGTACCACTACTCCTGCAATCGTTTTTCGTTTTGTCATGCTTTTCACCTCTACTTGACTTTTCTCGCTCTTTCTTCTGCCTTATGTCATGATAAACGCGCCAAAAGGTCTTCTGACGCCTGTATCATGTCATGGATTCACGGATGCCGAACTCTCCGTATATGCCGCACAAGAGCCTAAAAATTCATTCTCGCTATATTCCGTTTTTATATCCTCGTCCTCCCCAAAATATCTGGTCACATTGCCGTATACCCAGATGGTATATTGGGTATCAGGAATCATATCCAGACATTTTATGGCAACATAGTAAACTCCTGAGCCTATGGGATATGCCGCGGGAAGTCCCATGGTAAATTCTCTCCTGTATCCGGAATCTTTCTGGCTGGTAACCACAATTCTTAAAGGCCCGCTGATTGTCTTGGAACCTCCTCCGGTTATTATGGTCCGAAGGATCAGCTCTCCCCAGATTCCATTTCCGTCTTTCAACCCTGACTTGCTTGCGGATCCCATCAGCTGGCTCCGGGAATTGTAATAGGAGTCTCCCCGCAGCACAAAGGGTTCAAAGGTAACCGCATCGCTGCGGGCATTCTCAATCTTGAAAAGCTTCGGTTCGGACGTCAGTTCATTGACTTTCTCATTGTCAAAATATGTAACTACTGCGCTGAGGCTGTAGGTTCCCGGGTCCAATGCCTGGGCCCCATACCAGCGCATGGAACTGGTATCGGATGTCAAGGTCTGAACCGTACCGTTCCCTTCCGCATTCTGAATATAGAATGTGTAGCCCCGAATACTGCTGTCGTCGTTCTGCCGTACATCTACGGACAGAGTATAGAATCCTTCTTCGGAATAGACAATCTGGGCGCTGCCTATCTCCGGCTGCTTTTTTAAGGTTCTTCCGGTTATATCCCGGCCGCTTAATCGTACGGCAAAGTTCTGGCTGCTTTGAGAATCCTCCCTGGTCCAGGCAGGCTGTCTCAATCCTGCAAATTCTCCATCCTCATCCAACATCCAGTAGTCCCTGGAATCAGAAGCGGATGTATACAGTTCTATGATATAGGGCATGTCGGAATCCCAGCCGTCAGTGTATCCCATCCCCTCCAAACGCTGTTCGATATTAAGAAGATAGGTATCTCTCTTGTAATATTCCAAACTGTCCGCCAGTCCTTCTTCCTCAGGGAAATCCAAAATTTTTATGTTCTCTCCCTGGCCGCCGGGTGAAAGAAGCTGGGAGGCAGTCATGCCCTTTTTCCCTACTTTTACCCGTATCTTGAAGTAAGGATTTCTCTGGACTCCCTGTTGAACCAGGCGTACTTCCACCGTTCCTTCTTTGACAGATTCCAGCTGCAGAAATACTCCTTCTGCTCCTGTATAAAAACTTCTCTGTGCAAAGGTCCTGGTGCCTTTATTTATGGTGCCTCCGATCTCGATCTCATAATCATTTTTAAGCAGAAGCAGATATTCTTTATCTCCTGACAGATTCTCAAAGGCAACCTTTTGATTGCTTAAAGAAGAAAAATCAAGGTTATCCTTTCTGTATACCAGCTGATTGTTGACGGCATCCCGTATCTCTATGACTCCCGTATTCCGCTTCAGGGTCTGGTAAGGATCCGAATAGGAAATCTCTGCGGTTCCTGATCCGTTATCCAGTTGAATCTCCAGTATATGAATCGCTCCCAGAGCCGATTCCATGGAACTGCCGCTGCTGCCGGATCCTCCGGGACTGGCTCCTCGCTCACCGCCTTCACCGTTCTGCCCCGCCGCCCCCTGGCTTCCGTTGGCTCCCGTATTTCCGTCATCGCCCTCCTGGCCCTCTTCGCCCTCATCTCCGGACTGGCCTTCTTCTCCTTCTTCTCCGGCTTCTCCGGCTTCTCCGGCCTGTCCGGCATCCCCGGCTTCGCCGTCATCGCCTGACTGGCCTTCCTCACCGTTTTCTCCGTCCTGTGATTGAATATGAAATTCCGGCGCCTTCCAAGAAAGATAACTGTCGGACCGTATGACTATGGTATCCTCGGAATCCAAATCCGCCCAAAGTTCATCTAAGGTAAACCGTATCTGTCCGTCAGAACCCAGAACTGCCTTTTGATGCAGGTCCAAAACCGCTCCGCTGTCAAATACCACTTTACCGCTGCCGGCCATGACCTGCCATGCCTGGTCCTGGGCAGCAACCCGGACGATGTCCTGATCCAGCCATTGTATTTCCAGGTATCCTGATATTGTCTCAGGAGTCCTTCCCGGCAGCTCCAGCCGCATCTTCCGGGATGCCGTCAGAATCTGATCCTTCGATACCTGCCATAAAAACTCCGTAAAGTCCATATTTCTTCCATTGCTGTCGATCTGCCAGCCTTCTCCCTTATCGGACATAACCATCCCTGCCCCCAGCCGGAAGAAATCCAAAAATCCTGTGTTGATCTCTGTCATATTTACAGCCATGCCTGGACTGAATGCACTGATGGAACCGTCTGCGTAATGAATATACGATGTCTCCTTTACCACCTGCTTCTTTCCCTCAATATCCCTGAACGAAAAAGATGATGGGAATCTGGCCGTATAGTCTGTTCCGGAAGCAAAGTTTAACCCAGTGACCGACTGCCCGTTCTCATCCTCTGTTATCTCCAACACATATCCGTCTTGGCCAAAGCTTTTCCGGCTGCTTCCGGTAAGCAGATATGCAGCCCCAATCATTCCGGAAATTCCGATTATGACTGCCATAATACACAAAATCATCTTTCTTCTTGTGATCATACTTAAATCCCCTGGTTTCTGTTCCCATGCAGCATTTTTATGTCCTGGATGTCACATCCTGGATGCTGCATCTCAATACCTGTTGTCATTCTCTGCCTGGTTCTGACTGATTCTAAGCCCAGGCTGCCAATATATAGTGTTATCTTTATTTATTATACACTTTTTGTTGATTTTTTCAACATTTAGTGTTGTTCTTTTTATATCTATTTTTCATACATTCATCACACTTCTCCTTGCCTTTACACTAATTCTATCCCCTTAAAAACGCCAAACAGGCCGCCGTCCGGGAGGATTTCTCCTCCCGGACGGCGGCCTGTCTGTTATACGGGCACCCTTTCTGGCGTCTTGCCCGGATTATATCAATTCATCCGCACCAATCATATGAATCTTCTGCCTTTCTGCTTCTTTCACCAGCTCAGGGCTGAAGCCGCTTTTTGAAAACAAATAGTAGTACAGACTGCTCCCTTCCTTCTGGGGTACGAACTTTCCCTGCATCCGCTTAAAATCAGAGCATGCAAAGGGGCTGTTTTTGTATTTGCATTCTCCTATCAAATAATTTTCCTTTCCGGCATCTATGGCCAGTATGTCCAGTTCTTCCGACTTCTCCCACCAGCGCCCAATCTTTGTAAACCGAAAGGGCAGCCTATTTCTCCTGTTCTCCCTGCGGAGATAC
>CAYWRB010000085.1:1076-9418 GCA_964460025.1 uncultured Hungatella sp. | reverse complement strand
TCCGGGATGCGCTGGAAGCGGGGATGAATGCCCATGTGGCCAAACCCATCAATATGGCAGTGCTGGAGCAGACCGTAAAGGCAGTGCTGGAGAGCCTTAAGGAGCGGGAGAACAGATAAGGCGGAAGAGATTGGATAGAGGGTGATTTGGACAGAAAAACTTAGGACAAAGGAGACTGTGGAGTCGTATGCTGTATGATAGGGATATCCGGGAGCCGATGTTTGAATTTCTGGAGGAACAGTATGGGAAGATACGGATTCTGGAAGAGAAACAGATGGGGCGCTCCCGGGCGGATATTGTGATGGTGCTGCCGGAGGCGGTGGCCGGCATTGAGATTAAAAGCGATGCGGATTCGTATGCCAGGCTGAAGCGGCAGGTGAAGGACTATGACCTGTTTTTTGACTACAATTACGTGGCTGTGGGCTCCAGCCACGGTTTTCATATTGAAGAGCATGTGCCCTCCTGGTGGGGAATTATTACGGCGGAAGCCGTAAGGGAAGGGGGAAAGGATAAGATTGATTTTTATGTTCTCAGGGAGGCACAGAAGAATCCCAAGAGAAATCTCAAACAAAAATTAGGCCTTTTGTGGAGGCCTGAGCTGGCGCATATTCAGGAGATAAACGGCATGGCCAGATATAGGGAAAAAAGCAAGGCGTTTGTCGTAGGAAAAATCTTGGAAAAGGTTCCGGAGGAAACTCTTGCGAAACAAATCAGCGAGGAACTGTTTCAACGTGATTATACGGAAATTGCCCGAATCATAGAGGCGTATGGAAGGCAGAGGCGACATTCTTAATTATATGTCCTCTGCCAGATTTCTTAGAATCTGTTTTAATGTAAATTCTTCTGTCTCATCGCTGTATTCGTAAATATACACGATGCTGCTTTCGAAGCCTTTTTCCCATTCTTCCGTAGGGTCATCCACAACGGCCCGGAGAAAGTTGAAGCATGCGCTGCTGTGGCTAACGGCCAGGATGGACTTGTGGGTGCTTCCGTGCATGACGCCGGTTAAGGTTTTTACCATCCGGTCTCTTACGGTGTCGCTGGATTCGCCGCCGTATGGAAGGTAATAAGTGGTGCATTCCTGCCAGGTTTTGCATTTTTTCTCGATGCTTTCACCTTCCAAGTCGCCGTAGAACATTTCTTTTAGGCCTTTTAAGCGGGAATATGGCATGTCTGTCACCAGTTCCAAGGTATCGCAGCACCGCTCGGCCGTGGAGGTGTATGCGTGGTCAAAGGTGATGCCGTTTTCTTTGAAATATCTGGCCACGGCACGGGCCTGTTTCCTTCCGCGCTCTGTGAGCGGGGAATCACACCAGCCTTGTATTTTTTTTCGTACATTGAACATGGTCTCGGCATGGCATAAAAGATAAAGGGTTTTTTTCATGTTTTGCTCCTTCATTATGGCATAAAACGATGTCGTAACGGTTACAGATTGCCATAGAAATCGTTATTTGTCAAGTGGCAGATTGCGGGGAGGGCTGTATAGGTTCATGTCTAATGAAAATGTGTAAGGTCCGCCCGGAGAGAGAAAACAATATCATTCTCTCTCCGGGCTATTTTATCTCAGAAGTCAAGTAAATGATATTTCTGGTGAGCAGTATTTGCCAAATCATAATGTCTTTAGGAATGATGGAAAAAGTACTTGCACGCAGAGTCTTTGCGTGCTATTATAGAACTATAGAATAAAACTGCACAAAAAGCACGCAAATAACGATAAAAGCACGCAAAAGCAGCAGGCAATGCGGCGTTGCATCCAGGGTATATGGAGTATGTGGGGTGTGCAAAAGCGTAGGATGCGTACCGGTGCGGAAACGGAGGGAAAGCGATGAAGTACATTGAGTTTGACCAGTCCAGGCCTATGGATTTGGTGCTGCTGGGACGGGTGGCGATTGATTTTAATCCTGCCTACAATGACCAGGTGAAAGAGGAGTTTAAACCTCTTAAGAAGGTACATATGTTTGAGAAGTTTGTAGGCGGTTCGCCGGCCAATATTGCGGTGGGGGTTACCAGGCACGGGCTGAAGGCCGGGTTTATCGGCAAGGTGTCGGACGACCAGTTCGGCGAGTATGTGGTGGATTATTTTAATGAACAGGGAATCGACACTTCCAATATCACCAAATGTACAGGCGGAGAGAAGCTGGGCCTGACTTTTACGGAGATGCTTTCTTCCAAGGAGAGCCACATTCTGATGTACAGAAACTGCATCGCGGATTTACAGCTTCATGTGGATGACATTCATGAGGATTTTATTAAGAATACCAAGGCCATCCTGATTTCCGGTACGGCTCTGGCGGAGAGTCCTTCCAGGGAAGCTGCCATCAAGGCGGTGATGCTGGCAAAGAAGAATGGGACCAAGGTGATTTTTGATATCGACTACAGGGAGTATAACTGGAAGAACAGCGATGAGATTTCTATCTATTATTCTATTGTAGCCAAGGAAGCGGATATTATTATGGGCTCCAGGGAGGAGTTTGACCTGACGGAGAAATTAATCAAGCCCGGCATGACGGATGAGGAGAGCGCGGCGCTGTGGCAGGGATACAATGCGAAGATCGTGGTGATTAAGCACGGTATGGAGGGCTCCACGGCCTACACCTGCGACGGACAGAAGTTCAGCATCAAGCCGTTCCCGGTAGATGCAAGGAAGGGCTTCGGCGGCGGAGACGGGTACGGTTCCGGCTTCCTGTATGGACTGTATCAGGGATGGGAAGTGATTGACTGTCTGGAATTCGGCTCTGCGGAGGCTTCCATGATGGTGAGAAGCAACAACTGTTCCGACGATCTTCCGGGACCGGAGGCAGTGCGGGCATTTATTAAGGAAGAGAAAGAGAAATTCGGTGAGATGATTGCCAGAGTATGACAGGCCGGATTCTGGCAAGGCTTGTATGGTGAGTGGAATCATGGCAGGCTGGAGTGAGGACAGACAGAATGCGGTGAGCCGGAGCGAGGCAGGCAAAGTGTGACTTGGCAGAATGCAGTGAGCCGGAATATGGGAAGACAGAGAAAAGGAGAGAGAGTAAGGTCATGACAAAGACGACAAGGATGACAACGGCACAGGCCATTGTGAAATTTTTGGATAACCAGTATGTTTCCATGGATGGGGTGGAGACCAAGTTTGTAGAGGGATTTTTCACGATTTTCGGACACGGAATCGCAGTGGGCTTAGGGGAGGCATTAGACACCAACCCCGGCGGACTTAAGGTGATGCAGGGCAGGAACGAGCAGGGGATGTGCCATACGGCCATCGCATTTGCAAAGCAGAGCAACAGAAGGAGAATCATTGCCTGTGCTTCTTCCGTAGGACCAGGCGCTGCCAATATGGTGACAGCCTGCGCTACGGCTACGGTCAATAATATTCCTCTTTTGGTGTTCCCGGCGGATACCTTTGCATCCAGGCAGCCGGATCCGGTGCTTCAGCAGCTGGAGCAGAGCAGCAGCCTTGCTGTGACTACCAATGATGCATTTAAGCCGGTGTGCAAATATTGGGACAGGATTACCAGGCCGGAGATGGTGATGACGGCTTTGATCAACGCCATGCGTGTTCTGACGGACCCGGCGGAGACAGGGGCATGCTGCATCGGGCTGTGCCAGGATGTGGAGGGCGAGTCCTTTGATTTTCCGGACTATTTCTTTAAGAAGAGAGTACACCGGATTACCAGACCGGTGGCAGTGGAAGAGGAACTGGAGGACATCGCACAGGTTATCGGGGAGGCCAAGAAACCTCTGATTATCGTAGGCGGCGGCGTGAAGTACTCTGAGGCCGGGGAGGCTGTGGAGAAGTTCTGTGAAGAGTTCAAGATTCCTTTCGGGGAGACTCAGGCCGGGAAGAGCGCATGTGTTTCCAGCCATCCGTACTGTCTGGGAGGAATCGGAGTTACGGGAACCTATGGGTCCAATATTATCGGAAAGGATGCGGATGTGGTGATTGCCATCGGTTCCAGACTGTCCGATTTTACCACCAGCTCCAAACATCTGTTCCAGAATGAGGATGTGAAATTTGTATCCATCAACAACTGCCGGTTCCATGCATACAAGATGGATGCGGTGAAGGCAATCGGCGATGCCAAGGTTACGGTTGAGGCTCTGGCCGAGAAATTAAGAGCCAGGGGATATGTTTCTTCTTATACGGACGAGATTGAGAAGGCGAAAGCAGCCTGGGATAAGGAGATGGCTCATCTGGCAGGGATTGAGTATACGGGAGATGATTTTGAGCCTCTGATTAAGGCCAGAGACCCAAGGACTATTCCGGAGTTTGTGAAGCTGACAGGAGGAAAGATTACCCAGACAGCGGCTCTGGCTGCTATCCGCAGGGTGATTGATAAGGATGCTACCATCATTACGGCCGGCGGTTCTCTTCCAAGCTGTATGCAGAGAATGTGGACCACGGATAAGAGAGGCGGATACCATGCGGAGTATGGGTATTCCTGTATGGGATATGAGGTTGCGGCGACGCTGGGCGTGAAGTTTGCGGAGCCGGACAATGAGGTTTACTGCGTGGTGGGCGACTCCAGCTTCCTGATGCTTAACAGCGAGATTATGACCATTATGCAGGAGAGACAGAAGGTCAATATTCTGGTGTTTGACAACTGTGGGTTCGGATGCATTAATAACCTGGAAATGAATCATGGTATCGGAAGCCTGGCCACGGAATTTCGGTATACCGATGGCAAAAAGCCTTGTGAGGATTTGATTCCTGTGGATTATGCCAAGGTGGCGGAAGGGTATGGACTGAAATCTTATACCTGTAAGACCATTGCGGAATTGGAGGCTGCTTTGGAGGATGCCAAGAAACAAAAGATTGCGTGCCTCTTTGATTTGAAGGTAATTCCCAAGACCATGACGGACGGATATGAGTCCTGGTGGAATGTGGGGATTGCGACGACCTCGGAGAAAGAGTCCGTGAGAGAGGCCTGTGAAGGGGTTTTGAAGGGGAGAAGCGAGTCCAGGGCTTACTAAAAAATAAATTAAGGAAAGGGCACGCGCCCCCAAGGGGGCACCTGCCAGGGTGAGGAAAGGGCACGCGCCCCTTTGGGGCACCTGCCAAGTAGGGAAGAAGAAAGAGGAAAATCATATGGGAAAAGTGTTTGGTTATCCGAAGTTTGACGAGAAGGGTGAGATGATCCTCACCACGTATGACAATGATTATAAAGCTATGATGATGGATATCCGGGTGTATCGGTTGAGCCAGGGCGAGACGAGAAGCTTTTACCGGGAGGGAGAGGAGACAGCGGTTCTCCTTCTGTCCGGGAAGGTGACCTACGGTTGGGATGGAAAGACGGAGACCGTAAGCCGGAAGGATGTGTTTACGGAAGGTCCCTGGTGTGTGCATGTGTGTACGGGACATAAGGTGGACGTGACGGCAGAGGCGGATACGGAGATTCTGGTACAGTGTACGAAAAATGAGAGGGAATTTGCCAGCCGCCTGTATGCGCCGGAGGATGCACCTTGGGGATATTCCAGCGTAGGGAAGTTCGGCAATGTGGCAAAGAGAAGAGTGAATACGATTTTTGACCATGATATTTCACCTGAATCCAATATGGTATTGGGAGAGGTGTTAAATGACAGAGGAAACTGGTCCGGTTATCTGCCTCACAGACATCCTCAGCCAGAGACCTATCTGTTTAAATTTGACCGGCCGGAAGGATTCGGCGCCAGCTTTGTGGGAGACCAGGTGTTTAAGAGCGTGGACAACAGCTTTTCCGCCATTCCAGGAGGGGAGCTGCATCCCCAGGCCGTGGCTCCGGGCTTCCAGATGTATACCTGCTGGATGATCCGCCATCTGGACGGGAATCCCTGGCTGCAGACAGACCGGTGTGAGGATGAGCGGTATGTGTGGATGCATGATGCACAGTTTTAAGAGATACAGTTACAGGCTGAATGAAGTTTCATGAGAATTGAGTCGAAGAATGGCGCCTTGTCGGGAGTGGTTGAGACAGGGCGCTTCTTTCGTTGGGACGCTTGTAATCATTGGTTAAAAATGGTATAATTTTTCAAGAATCGTGTACAAAAGAACAGAGTGTAAGGAGAGGCTGAAAAGCAGAAATATTTTTAAACAGAGGCGATTAATCACCTTATAATAGGGCATCCTTATGTTACTATAAGAAGAGATGTAACAGGGAAGGGGCATAGATATGAGCGATAATGAGTTGCTGCTTGCTATTTCGAGTATGATGGACAAAAAGCTGGAGCCACTCCGGAAGGATATTTCCAGATTACAGGATGATGTGAGTGATATGAAGGTCCAGATGAGGGAATTGAAGGAGCAGGCGATCGACACAGGAGCACAGGTGCGGGAGTTGGATGTACGGTTGAAAAATATTGAAATTAATCAGGAAAATGAAATCCTTCCAAGGCTGCAGACCATAGAAGCCTGTTATACCTCTACCTATGAAAGATATGCCGAAGGAGCCGATCAGATTCAGAACACAATGCAGGATATGACACTTATAAAAAAAGTAGTCACGGAACACAGTGCGAAATTAAAAAGAATACAATAAGCCGGAGAGGAAAGTGCTTTGTCAGGAGTTTGAGACAAGGTGCTTTTTTGTTTATGGAAAATGGGTTTCTACCTTCGAGAGTTCTTAAGAGTTTTGAGAAAAAAACTTAAATAAAAGATAGAGATATGTATGGTATAATCTCGACAGAGATTATACCAGCGCCGGTTCGAGTCTGGCCGAAGGGAGGACAACATGAAATTACTTTTTAAACAACGTTTCTTTTCGTGGTTTGACAGCTATGATATCTATGATGAGCGGGGAAATACGGTATATGTGGTAAAGGGACAGCTTTCCTGGGGGCATTGCCTGAAAATTTTCGATGGTGCAGGAAGAGAAGTGGGGATGGTGCAGGAACGTATTTTTACACTGCTTCCCAAATTCGAGATGTATCTGGAAGGCACCTATATAGGATGCATAAGCAAAGAATTTACGTTTTTTAAACCCCACTATAATATTGACTGCAATGGCTGGCATGTGGAGGGAGATTTTTTTGAATGGGATTATTGGGTCCTGGACAGAGAAAATGTGCGTGTGGCTCAGGTGTCAAAGCAGCTGTTTAACTTGACGGATACATATGTGATTGACGTGGAAAAATCGGAGGATGCCCTGTGCGCCCTTATGTTGGTGCTGGCTATTGATGCGGAGAAATGTTCGCGAAAATGACGGAGAAGGGAGACATGTATGTATTTATCTAAGAAAACAAAAATATCTGGAGCCAGGGGATTTACCTTCCCCTGGCCACCTTTGCCGGATACCATTTCTGGAACCATATGGTAAAAATCCCCATAAGGGCAGGCAGCACCGAGTTCATAAGCCCGGTAAGGCTGCTTAAGGAGGATCGGATCAGAAACCATGTAAAAATACTGTTGAACAGATAGAGAATTCCCCAAAGCATGGTGAGAATGCGGTTGGTCTTTCGAAACAGAGGATTCTTAAGCGCCGATTCTCCGCCGTAGCTGTACATGGAATAATTGGCCGTAAGCGGAATTTGTCTCTTTGGGCAGGAGGAAAGCCACATAAGTCCAAAAGCCAGATAGGAAAAGGGAAGCATGGTTTTTGGTGAGGATCCGGCCAGCATCATGAGGGAGATACCTGTTACCACAGTGTTTGACAGAACATCATATAGGGTCTTTTTATTTCGGTAAAAGAGGAGAGGAACCAGAGCGCATACGATGATGCTCACAAGGCTTCCTTTCCACGTATCCATTGGGGCAAACAGCCACAGGGCGATCCAGGGAAGCAGCATAGCATTCATATTGGTTTTCTTTTGGGCCCCAGGAGACGCTGACGGTTCAGCCTGAGCAGGCTGCCGGCCACCGAAATAGGTGTCCCAGTTCAGCATCAGGTTAAAGTCGCCTTTGACCCGATAAAGCCCTTGCATCAGGGCATCATCTCCACGGATCTCTCCGGCTGCAATGGAGCGCCACAAGGTGATGGGCGTCTCGATTCGGGTAGTGAATGTAAGAGAGCCGTCCCTATAGACCTGGCTGCCATCCTTTCCCAACAGGATTTGGTAGCATTCCTCCACATCGGTGTAGTACATTTCCAGCACAAGATCTTTGCCAGGATAGGAATCTCTTTGATAGAGGGATGCCATCTGCCTGGTAAAGATCAGAGTGTCAGATTCTTTTTTGGGGGCAGAACCATTTCCTTCTGTCTGAGCGCTGGCCTTGTCAATCCCCCAGCTTGCGTCCGCGCAGGCTTCAAAGGTTTCCCTGGGAAGCAGAAGTCTTGAAAGCTGCTTTCTTGTTTTTTCAGAAATACCGCCTTTTATATATTCCTGCCCTGCCTGCTTCACATCAAAAAGATATCCGTCCGTAAGGCGGGACAGTTCCGGAACACGGA